>JAUXCL010000053.1 GCA_030618905.1 Bacteroidales bacterium
AAGTAAACGCAAGGGTGAGGAACTACTTCAGGAATATAATGAATTTGTGCCTGGGTCATCAGTAAGATTTGCAGCAATATTCAGTGACTGGTGTGAATTTGCACCCCTCTACAAATTTGTTTCAACATGGTTATCAAAACAATGGAACCATAATATATTGGGAGGTAAGGGTAAGTCAGCCATTACATATCTTCATATCATTGATCTCATAAAGCTGCTGCTGACCATCATAAAAAAAAGTGATACCCTCCCTTCTTATGACACTTACATCGCCAGTCCGGATACCCCGGTGAATCACCTGGATTTATTCATCACCTCTACCAGGGAATATTTTGGCCAGGGCAAAAAGCCCATGATGGTTCCGAAGGCATTTGCCTATCCCGGGATCATCGTCAGGAATTCAATGCATCGCATAGGTTTGATTACAAAGCCCTTCGAACAACTTTGGATGTTAAAGTATGTTGACCAGGAACTCAAGGTCGATGCCTCATACACAAGATCACAATTAAACTGGGTGCCTACTCCAAGATACCTGATTCTCAGAAGGATGCTTTTTTTATTGGTGAACAATAAAAATTTTCCCAATGAATGGAAAAATAAGAATGAAGCTGCCCTGAAGATAAGCACCCAGCGGCCAAACCTTTTGATTTATGAATATCTACGGAACCGAACCAATGATATGGTTACTGAGATTGTTGAGGCAGTAAAGAAAAATGAATCTGCTAAAGTACTAAGCAACTATAAAAAGGTTAATGATATCCAATTACAAACTTTCATCAGCACAATTTTTCATTTGCTTCTTGCTTCTGTCAGGAGCGGAGACCGTAGCCTGATAATTAAATACATTGACAATATAGCGAGAGAGCAATTTTCCCTGGGTTTAAATGCATCAGATATAAACAGCGCGCTATACATTATGGACGATTTAATTACTGATAAACTGAAGAGTGTGAAGCCCTTTCAAAAGCTAAAGCAGGAATTGCATGATTATATTCATTTATCCATACAATTGGCGATTGATGAAGTTGAAGACATGTACGAAAACCTTGAACAGAAGATCCTGTCAGGAAAGCAGGTTCCATCCATCTCATTGCCCTATTACCGTAAGCAACTCAAGATTATTCATAAACTGAGCCGGCCGATGCAATTGCACAGTCCGGAAAAAGCCAGAAAAGACGAGGAACAAAAGAAACAAACGGAATTTACGATTTACGATATTAAATGATTATCTCATCAGAGGGCATCAGGCAACGACATGGAGAGCAACTAATAGTTTAGTGGTGTCGACATGCTCAGCTCCCTGAACCGCCCCAAAATAAATTGATGAATTAACTCCAAAATATTGACATATTCTTCATCTAATTTCGGCGTAAAAGTCTCACCAAACTCCATGTCCTCTTCTATCCCTATTCCGATAATAGAGATATTATCCGGAATATCCTCTTCGAGTTCTTTACCCAGTTTTAAGGTAGTATGGAAAGAAGTATCATGGATATTTGACAGGTGCAGGGTCTCTCTGAAATCATCTACGCCCATAAAATAGACCTCAGCAGGCCTGGTTTCCTTTGATTTCATCCCATCGATGATAAATACCATTTGGAATCCCCTGATAAGATCGAGAATTTCCAGGCCACCTACCGTTGAAGATTTAAAATTAAATTGCTGAGAAGTGAAATGTGCCCGCAGATCCCTGGCCAGGCGGGGACCTATTCCATCATCCTTGAGAATTTCGCTTCCCAATCCGAGGATTAGTATTTTAATTTGTTCAGGCACTTTATCATTCCTTAGTTCAAAATAAATTAATCTCTCTTTAATGTCCGGATGATCTCACCATCCTGATCCCGGAAATTAACCAGCATTGGCATGTCACCCGGTAAGCGGTGTGTGGCGCAGGAAAAGCATGGATCATATGCCCTGAATGCCATCTCAATCATGTTCAGGATCCCTTCGGACACATCCTCACCCTTTTTGATCAATCCCTGAGCAGCTTTTTTCAATGACATACATATGGCCGCATTGTTATTGGTGGTGCCAACGATGATATTGGCTTTGGTAACCATACCCTTCTCATCAGTCCAGTAATGGTGTGTAAGCGTTCCACGTTGCGCTTCAACAATGCCTACACCTTCACCCTTAAACTTGTCTTTACTGAGTTCAGCCCTGAGTTCACTACCGGTAATATCTTTATCGAGGATCAACTCCAGGCTACGTTCAGCTGCATACAGCAGTTCTATCAATCTTGCCCAGTGCATCGCCAGGGTAGCATGTACGGGTTTACCGCCAAGGGTCTCAAACATCCTTATATATTCTTTTTGTGCCAGAGGGGTGGCCATCCCATCCGCAGCATTCAACCTGGATAATGGGGTTGCATGGTAGACACCGGACTCCTGTCCATCAACGAATCCTCTCCACCCTATTTTCTTCAGGTATGGAAATTTCAAATAACTCCAGGGTTCCACCCTTTCCGAAATAAATTCCCGGTAATCATCAGGGGCATATTTGCAATGCTCCTTACCTTCCGTATCGACAACCCTGACATCACCATCGTAAAAATTCACATAATTGTTCTTATCTACCAATCCCATAGAATGAAGGTTCAGTGAATAAGGACCGTTCAGGATGATATCGACATAATCCTTATTACCCAAAACAATATCATCAAATATTTTCAAGGAAAATTTACCGAATTCGATAAAGCCTTTTGCCCTTTCTTCAATGTCATCTCTTTGCTCATTTGTCAATCCTTTTCTCACGCCACCAGGGATATTCATCACAACATGTGTCTGGTGCCCGCCCAACATGGCCTGTATCTCCTGTGCCAGTCGTCTTTGTTTAATAACCTCTGTACCTATTTCCTTTCCAACCTTTCCGATGACACCAAGGATATTGCGTTCACCCGGTGAAGCTGTTGGCCCCACGACGAAATCCGGAGCTGCCAGGACATAGAAATGGGCAATGTGGCTATGGATAAAGTGTGCCATATAGAAAAGCTCCCTCAGTTTCCTGGCAGTAGGTGGGGGTTCTACACCAAATACCGCATCGGTGGCTTTTCCGGCTCCCATATGATGGCATCCCGGGCATACACCACAAATCTTGGTCACGATCTGGCTGACCTCTTCGACAGGCCTGCCTTCGAGAAACTTCTCAAACCCCCTTAGCTCGGGTACCTGGAAATACACTTCATCTACCTCTCCATCTTTTTTGAGAAAGATTTCGATTTTACCGTGTCCTTCCAAACGGGTTATAGGATCTATAGAAATGTGATGTTTCATAATAATTTCCTCCTTAATATTGATGCGGGCAAGCTAAAGCGGTAAAAAGTCCCCACCGGGTCTTCTAACTGCTCAATAATTTTTTCTATTTCTTCTGGTTCGTTAGCGTCTATCATGGTGGCAATGGCAGACATCATTTTTGCCCCCGGATCGGGAGCATCAGCCGGTGGGCCATAACAACCCCGGCAAGGAGCATTGCCTTCTATGCATCGTACTCCGCAACCTCCCCTCGTTGCCGGGCCCATGCAAATTACGCCTTGTTCAAGGAAACAGGTTTCTCCATCATCTTCAATTTCCCAGGGCCGGTAGAATTTTTTTATGGTTTTATTATCTGTCTTCTTTCTTTTACATTCATCGCATTGGCTTTTTTCATAGGCACCAATCACGGATTCTTTGGCCGGTAAAGTTGCACCAGTGGCGATAGCATTAAATACCTCGAGTAAACGTTCGGTTTGGGGCGGGCATCCGGGAATATAGTAATCAACACAAACAACTTTACTCAAGGGCTGCACATCATTGTAGAACATCGGAAGCTCCAGGCGGCCCTGTGGGATCTCATACACAGGCTGAGGATGGATCTTGTCGGGATTCTCCGTAGATTCAGTATCCTCATACACCCGCTTGAAAATCCCTTCACGGGAAGACATATTGCCCAAACCGGGAATACCACCCAAATGTGAACATGATCCATAGGCTACCAGTATCTTGGATTTCTGTCTTAACAAAACAGCCATCAGTTCATTTTCACTATTTCTAATAGCTCCATTGAACAAGGTAAGATCGATGGATCCATCCGGCATATCTTCAACATCCTTATATTTGGTGTCCAGGGCTATTGGCCAGAAGACAAGGTCGGCTGCTGCCACTACATCGAATAATTTTTCATGTACATCAAGTACTGAGACGCAACAACCTCCGCAGGCCGAAGCCCAATAAACAGCCATTTTCAATTTTTTCTTTTCTGTTTTCTCTTTTGTAGCACTCATGTTATCTGGTTTGAATTATGAAACAGTTTCCATTACCGGTTTTATCTGGCAAGGCCCAAGTTGCTGAACGGATTCGGCCATATCATCGGCAAGTTCAGCAAACTGCTTACCTTCACTTGCGCTGATCCATTCCAGTCGAAACCTGCCAGGATCAACACCCATTTGCGTGAGATACTTCTGGATAAGATAATATCTGCGGAGGCACTTATAATTACCCTCATGGTAATGGCAGTCACCCGGGTGGCATCCACAGATCAGCACTCCATCAGCGCCTTCACGAAATGCTTTAAGCACGAATGTTGGGTCTACCCTTCCTGAGCACATGACCCTGATGATCCTGATATTATGTGCATATTTCAGACGGGAAGTTCCGGCCAGATCGGCCCCTGTATAGGAGCACCAGTTGCACAAAAATGATACGATAGTAGGTTCAAACTTCTCCATATTAGGCCTCCTCAGGTATTTCTTTTTTTGGAATTGATGTTAACAATAATCCTTCAATTTGTGACATAATCTGCTGGTCAGTATAATGACTGCACCTGATGGCTCCGGTTGGACATGTCGATCCGCAAGTACCGCAGCCTTTACAGAGCACTTCATTGACAACAGAAACATTTTTCTCTTCGTCAAAGCTGATAGCCGTATAGGGACATACGCTAATACAGGTCTGACAGCCACAGCATAAGTCTTCATTCACTTTGGCGGTGGTTACTTCAACTTCAACCTGACCAACGGCGATGCTGCCAAGAACTCTGGAAGAAGCTGCCAAAGCCTGCGTAATGGACTCGGTGATGTCTTTTGGACCCTGGCAGCAACCCACAATATAAACGCCATCCGTTGTCGTTGCAACCGGGTCAAGTTTTGGATGTCTTTCAATGTAAAATTCATTTCCGCACATGCTAATTCCTACTGCATGTGCAATATCTTTTGCGTCGTCCCGGGCTTCCATGGCCGTCATCAGTATAACAAGATCCGCTGGCACTTCAATATCATCACCCGATAATTGCTCCCTCATGCTGATGATCATCTGGCACTTATCTTTAGCACTGGCTTTGGTGATAAGCGGTAACTCTCCCTGTTGATCATACATCAGGAACATGATATTCCTGCGGGATGATTGTTCATAAAACTCCTCACACCCTTTACCAAATGCCCTCATATCCGCATAGATCTCATAAATACTGGATTCCGGAAGTGCAGATCTCACCTGGTTGGCATATTTCAGGGCAGTCATACAGCAAACCCTGGAACAAAACTCCTTGTATTCCTTATTCCTGCTGCCAACACAGTGAATTATCACTATGTGTTTTGGTTCTTTCCCGGTAGAAGTCAGGATCTTGCCCGTTTTCAATCTTTTTTCAAAATCGATTGAAGTCACTATATCAGGCAGTTTGGTGAAACCGTAATTTTTAATCTCCGAAGGGTTAAAAGTCTTTAAGCCTGTTGCAACAATGATATTTCCAAACTTAAGCTCAATTTCTTCATCCTTATCCGTATGGATAGTGGTTTCAAAATTTCCAATATATCCGAAAGTCTCATCAATATTCGTATTGAGGAAAACATCGATATTATCGTGGTTCAACACCTTATTGATTTTAGGACGAATCATTTGCTCTGCACTGTATAGGTAAGGGAATGTCAAATCAAGTTTAGTAACATGGCCTCCGAGTTCCTTTTCCTTTTCAACCACGTAAACTTTCTTTCCCGCCTCAGCAATCGAGAGCGCAGCTGATAACCCTGCAATGCCTCCTCCTATAACCAAAGTTGCAGGATTGATTTCTACTGTAAGTTTATCCAGGGATTCATGGAAATTAACCTTTGAAACTGCTGCACGCACAAGTGATTTTGCTTTCCGGGTGGCCTGATCACGGTCGAGATGGACCCAGGATACATGCTCCCGGATATTGGCCATCTCAAACAGGTAAGGATTTAGACCTGCATTTTCCAGCGCTTTCCTGAAAGTCAGCTCATGAATCCTTGGGGAACAGGCAGATACGACTATCCTGTTGAGATTGTTTTCCTTGATATCTTTGATAATTAATTCCTGTCCCGGATCCGAACACATGTACTTATAATCCTTGGCGATCACGACATTTTCCATATCCTTAATATCGTCTGCCACGGCCTGTACATCTACCATTTTCGCAATATTGGTACCACACCAACAAACATAAACTCCTATTCTGGGATTTTCCATATCAATACAGATTATGAAGTTGCTAAAACTAATTTCTTCTTATCCTGATAATTCATTGCTGCCTTTTTCAGATTGCCAAAATAAATGGCAAATGGCCGATAGGCCAGGTGTGACCATTTTGAGAATGGCACCTCGATCATGATCATGGGAACAAGCACAGCCAGATGAGCGACATACGTAATATAAGTGGCCATGGGCAGGCCTCCAATCCTGAAAAAATGGATCAGGATACCTGTAATCACTGTTAAGTATAGCATGATGATAAACAGCCAATCACTGACATGTGAGAATTTGAATTTTATATTCTTTTTTCTGATCCTTCCGATAATGGCATAGGTCAGTCCAAACAATAATCCAAATGTGGCATAATAACCCAGCAATCGCTGAGGATGATAGATTGGGTGGATCTCTTCAGTCTGAAACCAGGGCAGGAAAACCACGATCAGAATGAACATTAAGGTATAGCCCGACATCATTAACCAATGCGACAACCAATATCTTTTTCCATCGCATTTTGAGAATTTCCATTGAGAAGAAAAATGGAATATCAGTTGCCAGAATTCTGTAAAATAGAGGTGAAAAGGAATTCTGATTGATTTATCCTTAATGATCACCATATAGAACATGCGAAGTATGTTGGTTATCAGTAGAAGTGCTACAATTCCGGCCATTGTCCAGTCGCCCAGCTCAACCCAGAAAATAGGTGCAAACTGATTGATTTTTACTCCGCCATCGGCAGTCAATGTAGTATCCACAGGAGGAGCAAAGAAGGCAAATATCAGAACTACCAATGCAGCGAGTACCAGAATGGCACCCACCTCCCATACCTTGGAAGTATAAAACTTCTTTGAAAGGCCGGTCCAGTCATACAGCGAGGTCAGATATCTTCTTAAAGACATTAGTATCTCACCCGGGTTGGCATCTCTTGGGCAGGTATCGGAACACTCGCCGCAATAATAACACAGCCAGGGATTCACACTGGTAGTCAGCTTTTCTTTCAAGCCCATCTGCATAGCCCGGATCTCCCTTCTTGGAAACAAAAAATCCTGTTCCGTCAATGGGCAACTTGCGGTACAATTACCGCAATGGTAACAATCGCTCCATTCGTTGACTCCAAATTTGGCCAACTCTTTTCTAACGTCAGTATTAACTCTATAACTCATTGTGATTTCTTTATAATTGGGATATTTTATTTGCTTCTGATTGAATTTGAGATAATGACAGGTCTTTGATGCTTTTCTTCATGCTTCCTTTCAGGATGGATTCAAGCACCTTTGCAGCCGCAGCTGATCCCTGTGCAACGGAATCCGGGATGTCTTTTGGTCCCTGGCATGTACCTGCGATTGTAATACCACCAGTGAATGTACCCACAGAATCATCAATGGCATTAGCTTCTCTGAACCACCCATACTCATCTACCGATATCCCCAGCATCTTGCCAACATCACCGGCATCATTCCTCGCCTCCAATCCCACAGAAAGAATTACCATATCCACATCCTGTTCAAGGATCCTTTCATTGAGCATGTCCTCACTCCTCAACCTGAGTTTATTTCCATTTTTTTCCACCAGGGCTGTTTTTCCACGGATGATGTTCACACCTTCTTCTTTGATCCTTTCATAGAACTCTTCATATCCCTTACCGAATGCCCTCATGTCGATATAATACTCATACACATCAGCTTTGGGATTTTTCTCTTTGACCAGGTGGGCCATTTTTAAAGAGTACATGCAGCAAACCCTGGAGCAATATTTATTGTAATTCCGGTCGCGGCTGCCGACACAATGGATGATGGCTATGCTGGATGGTTCCCCGCCCTCATCAACAAAGACCCAATTGCCTTTTTTATCCTTGGTTCTGTACCGCAGGTTACCACCGGTAGGGCCGGCGGCATTGACAAGACGTTCAAACTCGAGAGAAGTAAGTACATTGGGGTACTTGCCATATCCAAACTGTGCTATCCGCCCTGCATCAAACGCCTGGAAACCGGTGGCAACAACAATGTTACCCACCTGAATTTCAAGTTCCTCATCCACGGCATCAAGATTGATACAAGAAACAGGACATACTTTTACACAAACACCACATTTTCCATCCTCCTGAACATACCTGCAATGCTCCGCATCAATGAGATACTTATTGGGTACCGCTTGAGGAAAAGGGATGTAAATGGCTTTTCTCAGGGTAGTTCCTGCATCAAATTCACTGGGAACTTTTGCGGGGCACTTTTCCGAACAGATCCCACAGCCTATACAGGCAGACAGATCAACGCGCCTTGCCTTTTTAAGGATTGTAACCTTGTAATTTCCTGGTTCTCCCTCAACTTTTTTAACTTCACAATAGGTCAACAGGTCAATATTGCTGTGCTGTCCGACTTCAACCATTTTTGGGGTCAGGATGCAGGCTGCACAGTCGAGCGTTGGGAAAGTTTTGTCGAACATAGCCATATGGCCACCAATAGTTCCCGTTTTTTCCACCAGGTAAACCTTTTGCCTGGCATTGGCAATTTCCAGTGAGGCCTGAATTCCGGCTATTCCCGCACCGATAACCAATGTATCGGACTGTACAGGTACCTCCTCAGGAACAGCTGCATCCATGAACGGAACATCCAAAACCGCACAGTAAATGATCCCTTTTACCCATTCTGTTGGATCCGGAACACCATCAAGGTATTCCTCAAAATCAGCAACTACAATATCTTCATGAGCCTTACCAGCCATCCTGAAAGCAGTGGCGAATAATGGTTTCATGAAGCCCGCACCCGATCCCGCTAAAATAAGCCGATCCAGGTTATATTGTTTAATTGCGGATTGAATCTTTTCTGGATTCCCACGGTGCTGCAGGTCACCATTTAGAACAATGGAAACTCCGGGAATATTGGAAGTAAAATCCATGATTTCCCGGATGTCAATTCTGGGTTCAGGTGCATCAATATTTCCAGTGAAATAGACACCTGTAATCTTTTTAGACGACATAATAATCGATTATCTTATCAATAAATTGGATCCAATATCTTAATTTACAATGATAAAATAATGTAATACAGATCACAATGATAGTGATCAGGTCAAAATATGACTTTTGTCATATTTTTAAAATAAATGATTGTTTTTCAGATAATTAGCAATGGATTTTACCGGCCTTTTTAATCCCTTCTATATCAAGAAGGGTAATGCTGCGACCCGAGATATTTACCAGGTTTTCTTCCCTGAATTCAGATAAAAGCCTGATCACTGTTTCGGTAGCAGTCCCCACGAGGTTGGCAAGGTCTTCCCGGGAAAGGGAGATGGTTACATTATCATTCAAAATTTTACACTGGCCTTCTGATTTAAAAAGGTGGTTCAATATTAATAAAGATTCTGCCAAACGCTCACGTACAGGTTTTTGGGCCAGGGTGGTCATCTTGTTTTCGGCCTCTTCAAGCAGGGTGCTCAGCAGCACCATCAGACATTGAGATATCTGTGGGTATTTGATGCAAATTTCAAAAAAAGTTTTCTTATTAATGTAGCAAACGATAGAATCCTCAAGCGTGGTGCCAGATGCGGAATAGGCCCTTCCACCTAACAATGACCGGACGCCCAGCAAGCCTCCTTCCAGGACAAAGCGGACAATTTGTTCTTTGCCATCCACGCCATGCTTTGAAATTTTGATTTTGCCTTTATTCAAGCAGTAAAGCCCTGTAGGCAGCATGTTTTCGTGAAAGATAATTTGGCCCTTGCGGTAGAAAGTGCTGATTTTATTCCGACCAAGTTCGTCCAAATCTTCTTTTAGTAAATCTGCAAAACAAGTAATGGCCCGGATATCACAATTGCCGCAACTTAAATCCTGAATCATTGATTACGAATAAAGGCTTTAATTTAATAATTTGTTTAAAATTACAAAAAAAAACGATACACGCATTAAAACAACATATCTGGGTGGATAAAATAATACCTTTGCACGACTAATTCATTTTGTATTCAAAAGTGGGTGATGAATATACGACTTCAATCTACATCAATTCATATAAAAGGCCTGGTGCAAGGCGTTGGATTCCGCCCCTTCATCTACCGCCTGGCCTTAGCGCATGAGTTACTGGGATGGGTTGAAAACAGAAATGATGGAGTTCTTATTCACGTTGAAGGACCAGCAGACGCCATATCAAAATTTATCAATGAAATTCCTGTCCATGCCCCTGAGGCCGCGAATATCTTTTCATTGGAAAACACCGGCATCCCTTTGAAATATTATAAGGAATTCAGCATCCGCAAAAGTGAAAATACCTCTGAAGAGATAACAGAAATCAGTCCTGATATTGCCGTATGTGATGCCTGCCTTGCCGACATGAAATCACAAAAGCACCGCCTCAATTATCCCTTTATCAACTGTACAAATTGCGGGCCACGGTTTACAATCATCAAAGACCTGCCCTACGACAGGGGAGAAACAAGCATGGCCCCCTTTCCAATGTGTGAGATCTGTAATGCTGAATACAAAAATATTCTTGACCGCAGGTTTCATGCCCAACCAGTTGCCTGCAATCAATGCGGGCCCATCTACCAATTACATCATAATGGGAATACAAGCACGGACCTGAACAACATACTGGAGCTAAGCAAAGAGCTGCTTGAAACAGGGGCGATCATTGCCATCAAAGGACTGGGCGGATATCACCTTGCATGTGATGCACAAAACCAGGATGCTGTACAACGATTAAGGACAGGAAAAAATCGTGACGGTAAACCTTTTGCAGTCATGTTCTCCGAAATAGAAACGCTAAAAGAGTTCCTGACCATCGATGATATCGAAAAAAAAGAACTGCTCTCCTGGCAAAGACCCATCATGATCCTGCAAAATAAACCCGGTGGAAAGAAGCTTGCACCTGATGTCAGTGTGGGATTCAATACCACAGGCGCAATGTTACCTTATATGCCATTTCATCACCTGCTCTTTGAACATTTGAAGATACCCGTAATTGTCCTCACCAGTGGCAATATCTCCGATGAACCCATCATCATCGACAACCAGGCTGCTATTGATCAGTTGTCGGAAATTGCTGATGCCATCATCACCTACAATAGAGATATTTATAACAGGACCGATGATTCCGTGGTCTTTTCTTCCAATGGGAAAAACAGGATGATCAGAAGGTCAAGAGGATTTGTCCCCTCCCCCATTCATTTAAATCAGACAGTAAACGGCATCTTTGCTGCAGGTGCGGAATTAGTTAACTGTTTCTGTGTAGGTAAAGACAAACAGGCCATCATGAGCCAGCATATCGGAGACCTGAAGAATATAGAAAGCCTTGACTTCTATACAGAAAGCATTAATCGTTTCAAGAAATTATTCAGGATTGAACCAGAGCTCTTTGTCCATGACCTGCACCCCGATTATTTATCTACCAAATATGTTAAATCTATTGGTGGAAAAACAACAGGTGTACAGCACCATCACGCCCATATTGCATCTTGTATGGCTGAACATAAGTTGGACGAACAGGTTATTGGTATTAGTTTAGACGGGGTTGGATACGGAACCGACAGGCATATCTGGGGAAGCGAGTTCCTGCTTTGTGATCTTGCTGACTTCGAGCGCTACACGCATTTTGAATATATCCCTCAACCCGGTGGAGACCAGGCAACGGAATATCCGTGGAGAATGACCCTTTCATACCTATACAAATACCTTGACAAGGAAACCCTGAGCCTGGACATCCCTTTTATGCACAGCATCCAAGGCGAAAATGCGGATCTGATCATAAAAGCCATCGACCTGGGGATCAATACACCATTAACATCAAGTGCTGGCCGCCTGTTCGACAGTGTTTCTGCATTAATTGGATTATGTACCCATAGCAGTTTCCATGCCGAAGCCCCAATGCGGCTTGAATCTGTGATAGACCATAACCTTAAGGATCATTATCCTTTCACAATTGAAAAGAGCATCAAGTTCAGGGAATTATTTCTGGAAATGATCAGGGACATCCAGAAAGGCAAGCCTGTCTCTTACATATCTGCTAAATTCCACAATACTATAATTAATGTTATTTTTGCTGTGGCTGACAGGATGAGAAAGGATACGGGAATTAAGTCAGTTGTTCTTTCAGGAGGTACTTTCCAGAACAGGTATTTGTTATCGGGGACAGAAAAGTTACTTGATAAGCATGGTTTTAAAGTGTTTGCCCAGCAACGTGTCCCTTCCAATGATGGTGGAATAGCTTTAGGTCAGCTGCTTATTGGAGCCAGGCGAAGAAAACTTGGCACACCCTAAATCGTACATCGTAAATCGTAAATTGTAAATCGTAAATCTATATGTGTTTAAGCATCCCTGCCCTTGTAGAATCTATTGATGGTGAAATGGCTATCGTTACTGTCGGCGGTGTTCAGTATAATGCAAGCCTTCAAATAGTTGACGATGTTGGTGTCGGAGATTATGTATTATTGCATACCGGGTTTGCCATCCAAAAATTAAGTGAAGAAGAAGCAATGGAAACACTGGAGATCTTCAAAGATTTTGAAAAACTGAACAAAGAGCTCGACCAGGAAGAAAAACCAATCAGCAAGTGAAATATATCGATGAATACAGGAACAAGGAGCTTGTATTGAGCCTGGCAAAAGAAATCCGGAAAATTTCAAAAAAGCCGGTTTCATTTATGGAAGTATGTGGTGGTCATACCATGTCGATACAGCGTTATGGCATACCAGCTATCATACCGGATAATATCAGTTTACTCTCGGGTCCCGGGTGTCCTGTATGTGTTTCCAGCCGTCAGTTTATTGACCAATCCATTGCTTATGCCAGGCTGGATGATG
>JAUXCL010000011.1 GCA_030618905.1 Bacteroidales bacterium
GGAGCATCCCTCCAAAATCGACCCGTCAAAACGGACTATCAAGTTAACATTTGAACAGGCTATGCAGAATCCCGGACTTGTTACGGCTATGTACCAGCAACTCCATAATGGCTTTTTGGGTACAAATTCCAACAAACAGATGTATACCGTTACTGTTGTTTACCAGAATTATAATTTTCGGATTACCGGTACTTATTCCCAATGGGTTTGGTTCTTCAAGTCACAATTAATAGTGCCTAATCCTTCAGAAACTTAATACTTGACGTCAGGTAATAAATCCTGGCCAAGATCATATTGCGAGCCCGCCATTCAAGGCGGGCTTTTTTTAATACATCATTTTTTCAATTTGACCCACCAAATAACCCGTCACACTAATTTTTTGGTCACTGGTCACGTGATTAGTGAAAAATTGTTTAGGTGTTTAGTTGTTTAATTATTTAACAATATGACAATATAGCAATATAGCAGTATATCTGTTTATCTGTTTATCGTTTATTTTCTCCCTACTCCCTACTCCTTACTCCCTACTTGTGTCGTGATGCGTGACGAGTGACGCGTGACTAGACTCGTGATCTGCATTCTGCATTCATTCTGACAATGGGTGCATGGGATTGTTAGGTGGGAATTGTAAGTCTTCAGCCTAACCCGGACACTAAGTTATAAATGTTAACGTATTGTTTTGGTTATCTTAAAGCTTATGAACACCTTTGCCTGGAAATATTTGTGGAATAAATATTGATATGCATTATTCTCTCATATATGAAGAGCCCTTATTCAGACCCCCCAGTGAAGCTTATTCGCTGATCCTACAACCTACAATAGGATGTTCATGGAACCGCTGTTCCTTTTGTGAGATGTATTCCACCAAAAAATTCCGCATTCGTGATATCGGGGAGCTTAAAGAGGAGATCAAAGCCATCAGTGAAATACAGTCCGATGTAAAAAAAGTTTTCCTTGCGGACGGTAATGCCCTGGTACTACAGCATGATTACCTGGTGGAATTATTGGCGGAACTGAAGAATGCTTTCCCAAAACTTATCAGGGTTTCTGCCTATGCCTTACCGAAGGATCTGCTGGCCAAAACTGATGATGAATTGTCCATTCTCCGTGAAGCAGGATTGAAAATTATTTATGTAGGTATTGAGTCTGGGGATGATGAGGTGCTACAAATGGTAGACAAGGGCGAAACGGCAGCAACTACAATAGAAGGTCTGGTCAAAGCAAGGGAAGCAGGGATTAAATGTTCGGTAATGATTCTGAACGGACTGGGAGGGAAAACTTACAGCCGGCAGCATGCCGAAAATTCGGCCCAAGTGGTCAATTTGGTTCAGCCCGAATACTTGTCTATGCTGGTGTTGAGCTTTCCCCATGGAATAGGGCATTTTAAAGGGCGTTTTAAAGGGAATTTTGAACCATGTGATATTTCGGATCTACTTCAGGAACTGAAGATGTTCATCGATTCAACAGCTTTAGAACAAACCGTATTCCGCAGCGACCATGCTTCGAATTACTTAATATTGAAAGGGATTCTTGGCAGAGACAAGGAACGAATACTGGCTGAAATAGAGCATACGCTGGAAAATCCGCAAAAGGCTGGCTTAAGGCCCGAATGGCTGAGAGGATTATAGCTACCGCCAACTGCCAACTTCCCATTTATCCTGCATCCTGCATCCTGCATCCTGCATCTTGAGTCCTGAGTCTTGCATTCTGCAGGATCCCACCTGTTCCGGCCTGATATATGGTAAAAAAAGTTGCAGAGACTAATAATTGGCCAAATAGATCTTGCAATTTCTACAAATAACTGAAAAATTGCCATAATCAATTGTATTAAATATGATTTCTGCAGGGGCAAATTCATAAATTCCTTAAATGATGCATATGAAAACGGTTGCCAGGCATTAGTCAATTCTGTTTCATCAACTTCCCGGTGTACTTTTGAATCATAAAGTGTGAATTTGATTAATCCCTGAAATTCTCAAGTCATGAAAAAATTAATTTTAACTATTATGATCAGCAGTTTGATAATAACTGCATCGCCGGCTCAAAAAACTGAAATTTCAGACACCCTGAAAAAAAAGAACTGGGCAGTTGCCATGTACCTGGGATGGAAGATCGGAGGTCCGTGTAAACAAATTGAAGACGCAATGGTTACAAATAGATTTGACGATTACAAAGGAGGTGGCTGGTTTGGGGGAACGGGTACAAGTCATCCTTATACTGACCATATTAAACCTTCATGGATGATAAGTGCTAACTATAATCTAAAATCTCCATTTTCAATTGGAATTGTAGGAGGAAAAACAAATCTTGGCTGTATACATGGATACAAGATCGAAACATTTGGTCATCCCCTGGACATAGATTTTTCAGTCATCAATTTTTCCCCAATCTTTTCTTACAATTTGTATGATATCCTGAGAATTGGTATTGGGCCTTCTGTATATTTCACCAAAGCCTGGGAAAGCAGCTACCATGCAGAAGGGGTCGATGTTGAATATAAGCATACGAAAGTTGGATTCTTAATTAATTTCGGATTAAGAATCCCCCAAAAATCCCTTTTATTTTTTGAATTGAATTGCCAGTACAGGTATGTGGGTAAAGCTGAAATTGGCCCATTCAATGAAAATCCTTATCGTGATGCCTTACAAAAAATCGAAGTGAAATATAATCATGCATTTATTGGTGGAGGATTTGGTGTTCGTTTTTAAGTAAGCCACCAACTACACCTAAGAATAATATTATATTACTTTGACATTCACTGCGTTCAATCCTTTTTGACCTTCCTCTATATCATAGCTTACTTTATCTCCCTCAGTTATCCTGTCGACTAATCCATTTTTATGTACAAATACATCTTTACTGCCATCATCAGGGGCGATGAATCCAAACCCTTTGGAATCATTGAAAAATTTTACGGTTCCGTTACTCATGATTAATAATTTAATTTTTATAAAACACAAAGGTAGCATTATATCTTTCCACTTGGTTATTTTAGAAGACTTTAATTCTAATATTGTGCATAATTGCTGTATAGAAGCATATTTATTGCCTTTACCAGGTAAATTTGGTGCTTAGTGTAAAATCTATTAAGTATTAAGAAAATGACACTCTGTGTTTTCTATGTGCCTCTATGTGTGTCTCTGTGCGCCTCTATGATACTGGATACTGAATTTTTTGTTAATATATTGTTAAATAATTGATATCCAGCCCCCTGTTAGCTATCTTGCAGCCATTACATTGGTATTTCTTTATTTTAATTTCTAACCCTTTAAAACATATGACAATGAAACATTCAATCAAAACGATCATTAAACAAATGGTTTTTATTATTTCCGGCTTATTAATAACAATGACTGTAGCTGCGCAGGATAATGAGGCTTATGAAAAAGCTATAAATGAAATTCAACAGCAGTTCGGAACTATTCCTTCAATGTTTGAAGTATATCCCAATCATGCCCTCCCTGGAGCCTGGGAAAATTTTAAGCAATTGAGTAGCCCTGATAACAAAATTCCCCCAAAGTATCGAGAATTAATACAACTTGCTGTGGCATCCCAAATCCCATGTGATTATTGCATTTACTTCCATATTGCTTCTGCAAAAGCATTTGGTGCGACTGATGAGGAAATTCAAGAAGCAATTGCACATGGCGCTTCCACAAGACAATGGAGCATGATATTGCAGGGGAATCAAGTTGATTTTGAAGAGTTTAAGCTTGAATTTGATGCAATGATGAAATTCATGTCAGAAAATTCGAAAGAATAAGTTTTTTCGAAAGCATTCTTCCTGATCTGGGTTGTGGGGTTGTGCAAATGAATAATTAGGCGTATTATCCCCTCAACTCAGTAATTTTTTCCTTGATGAAATCTTTAGGAATGATACCAGTTTTACCCCCTTTAAAATTATAAATACGACAGGTATATGAAAAGCCTTCGGGTACTTTCATTAAATATATATCCAAACCATCGATTAGTATTGTTGGGGAACCTTGAAATTTAAATTTTTCAGCTTTTTGAAGATCGGGTATCTCCAAAATTTCTATCTCTTTTTCGGGGATTTCTAATTCTTTAAGAACTTCTTTCAGGTTGTCTAATGTGTCTTTGGCATTTGGGCATCCATCAAATCGGACCTCATGTCAACTGCCTATTGTCAACTTCTCTTCACGGGTCACTCCCGATAATTATCGGGATCACGCTTCCCGTTTCACACTTTGTTGTAACTTTATGTCCGAATTAGGCTGAAGACGTACAATATTTTAAGACAATCTTGTCAATACTGGAATACATGACGAAATTTAACGAAGACATTAAGTATGTGGATATTGCAAGGATTATTGATGAAAGCAACTCGGAAGTATTAAATAAACTACCCGGATTTGTAGTCAATTGGATTGCAAAAATTGTCAGGCAAGATGAAATGAACCATATCCTTAGTAAGTATTCAGATTATTCCGGAATAGATTTTCTTATCAAAATAATCGAAGAGTTTAATTTGAAGTTAGAAATTGAAGGGAAAGAAAACCTTCCGGAAGATGGGAAATGTTTTTTTGCCGCCAATCATCCTTATGGTGTGATAGATGGATTGGTTTTGACCCACACAGTCTCTGAAAAATATGGCCCAATGAAAGCAATAGCTAATGATGCTTTTATGTTTTTACCCCATTTGCGTCCATTGATTGCAGTGGTAAATGTTTTTGGACGTTCATCAAAAGAGTATGTGAAATCGCTTGATGATACGTATAACTCGGGAATTCCCATAACACACTTTCCTGCAGGTGAAGTGTCAAGGCGATATAAAGGAAAAGTGCAGGATGCAGCATGGCAAAAAAGTATTATTACGAAAGCCATTTCAAGCAAAAGAGATATAGTCCCCTTTTATTTTTATGGCAAAAATTCCTTTTTGTTTTATACGGTGTACACAATAAGGCATTTGTTTGGGATTAAGACTAATATTGAGTTGGTACTATTGCCTCGTGAGATGTTTAGAAAAAGAAATAAAACCATAAAAGTAAAGATCGGAAAGCGAATACAATATCACATGTTTGACGAATCTTTATCCCACTGGGAGTGGGCCCAGAAGGTGCGTTCTCAAGTATATGAACTGGGGAACAAAAAGTCAATAAATAATTCCTGATTTAATCACTATGAAGTTTAATATTCGCGAAAGCTTGTTCAGAATTTGGTATTGGTACGTGAATAAAGCTGACAAGAATGCTGAGATCTTATTTATGAACTATGGATATAGTGATAAAGATCAGGAGATCCTGATGGATGAACAAGACAAACCTAATCGATACGCTATCCAGTTATATCACCATTTGGCAAGTGCTGTCGGGATAAAAAACAAAGATATTGTAGAAATAGGTTGTGGCAGAGGAGGAGGACTGTCCTATATCACCAGGAATTTTTTACCTGCTTCGGCTAAGGGGATAGATCTGGATAAACAGGCTGTCTCATTTTGTAAGCGCCATTATGCTTTGGATGGTTTGTCGTTTTTGCAAGGCGATGCGCAGAATTTAAATCTGAAGAATAATTCCTGTGATGTGGTGATCAATGTTGAATCTTCGCACCGTTATCCCGATATGGCTGCATTTCTGGGAGAAGTATCCCGTATTTTACGTCCCGGGGGATATTTTTTATTTACAGATTTTCGATACGATTATGAAATGGAAGACATGAAGAAGGAGCTTAAGTCGGGTGGGATGATCGTGCTGAAAGAGAAAATCATTAACCGGGAAGTTATTGCTGCCCTGGAGTTAGATGATGAGCGAAAACACAAACTTGTAAAAAAGCTGGCCCCAAAATTTCTTCATAAAATAGCCCTGAATTTTAGCGGGACCATAGGTTCTGAAACATATGATCGATTTGTATCACATAAGTACATATATTTCAGTTATGTGATACAAAAACCTTAAGTCTTAAGATTTCTGATCATTCATACTTCATGGTATCAGCCGGATTGCGATGGGCTGTGCGTATGGCATGCAGGTGGTGGTCAGTGGACCTGTGGCATAATATTGGGTTTGTACCAGCCGGTAGAGTTTATCCGACTTATCATTGAATTTGTCATAACTCAGCTCGAACTGAACCCAGAGGAAAATTAAAATGGAACAGGCCATGCCGATAGACAGGCCCAATATATTGATGAAAGAAAATCCTTTGTACCTGATGAGGTTCCGAAAAGCGGTCTTAATATAATTTCTCCACATAATTTCAGTATTGTGATGGTTTACTGATCTAAATACTGATGAAGCCTGAAAAGATTACAAGAGTTCAGCAATTTATAATGGGTTTAGATAAATCAGTTGGCAGTTGGACAGTAGGCAGTTGCAATGGATTACAGGATTTTAATTCTCAAATAATTCTGATTTTATTTTGGCAATTCTTTTTGCTTCAACTTTTACTTGTTTCATGTGTCCGTAATTAGTGGCAAAGTATATTGTGGGGCTATACAGATTTCCTGAGAATCGTTTCAGAACTGAGGATAAGCGATAGAACTTTTTCCTTGCATTGATTTTACCGATTTGGAGTTCATAAGGTGTCATGTTCCTGGGCTTGAATACCACTGTATTATGATCATAATACTTCCAATCGTTTGTAATTAGGCGGTCTTCCCTTTTCAGGTCCTCGTACGTTTTTGTTCCGGGGTAAGGGGTTAGTATATTGAAGGAGACCGTGCTTACTTTATTTTTTATCAGAAACCGGACAGTATCATGAAATATTTCTTTGGTGTCGTTATCAAAACCAAAAACCATTGAAGCATGGATAAGAATACCCATCTTTTTGATCTTTTTTAAAGCGCTCTCCAAATGCTCAATTTCCTTGATTGCTTTGCGCATCGATTTTAACTGTTCTGTCGATACACTCTCAATTCCAAAGAATAATGCCTTGCATCCGCTGTCAGCGGCCAGTTGCATAAGTTCATCATCGTTCACCAGCAAAGATACAGAAGCTTGTCCTACCCATTTTATTTTTAGGGGTTTAATGGCCTTGAATAGTTCTTTAGCATAGGCTGGATGGCCAATAATATTATCATCCAGAAACATAAAGTTCTTTGTCCCGGATTCCTTGATGTCACGCACGACATTTTCAACTGGTACGTGTCTCATTTTTTTCCCAAAAAGATCTGTGACACAACAAAAATCACAATGGTAAGGACATCCCCTGGAAGTCATTATTGGAATAAGGTTGAATAATTTTCTTTTGAGGATTTTGCTAAAATCTTTTGGGTAGTATTTGCTTAGGTCAGGTATAGGATCATGGTATTTTCTTTGCAAATTATTATTCTGAAAATCTTTGAGTAGACTTTCCCAGACCCCTTCAGCTTCACCAACCACTACACAATCAGCATATTGCAAAGCTTCCTCGGGAAGTATTGTGGGATGTACTCCTCCAAGTATTACAGTTTTATTTCTTTTTTTAAATTCTTTGCAGAGCTCGTAGGCTCTCGGAGCATTTGCCGTCATGCAGCTTATTCCGACCAGATCGCATTCCTGCTCAAGATCAATGAACTCTGTTTCTTCCTCAATAAGCCTGACTTCATGCTCCTCGGGAGTTAATCCTTCCAGGATATAAAGGGCAAGCTGAGGTATCATAAGCCCTTTATTAGTTCTTATTTTGGCATCAATAGTAGGTGATATAAGTAGTATTTTCATTAAAAGGTTTTGTTCAGGATAGTTTACCTTAGTTTGCTTTTCAGGTAGGATTTCGGTAAAGGTAACTTTATTTCTTCGCTCTTCGTTTTTGACTCTTAGTTCCCTTTTTGCGTTTCCCTTTTTTTCTGCGAGCATCCTTTTCTTCTGCAATATCAATACGGATAGTACGGCCTTTATGGTCCTTGTTATTTAAGGACTTTAAAACTTTATCTCTATGCTTTTCTTCAACCTCAAAAAATGAAAAACTGTCTTTTAAGTCTATCTCTCCAATATCTATATCACGGTTTTTAGTGTACTCATTGACCATCCCGATCAGGTTTCGGGGATTCATGCCGTCTTTTTTCCCAATGTTAATGTAAAATCTGGTATAAGCGCCCCTGTCTCTTTTATTACCCCGTTCAGCGCGTGCACCACCATCTCTTTTGTCACGTTTGCCACTTTTTCCACCTCTGCTTTCTGCTTTCTCATTAAGGTCAGGTGCATTTTTATAATAATCAAGGAAGCGATTGAACTCCAGCGATACAAAGTGCTTAATGATCTGTTCTTTACTCAACCATTCTAGTTTTTTGTTGACAGTGTCCATAAACGGAGCGATTTGGGCTTCATCCACTTCCACATTTTCCATTTTGTCGATTAACTTGAACAGCTGTTTTTTGCAAATCTCAGCTCCGGAGGGTACCAGTAGTTTTTCGAATCTCTTGTTGATGATCTTTTCTATGGTTGGGATCTTGGTTATTTCCCGGTAATTGACAATGGCAATGGAAATCCCTGATTTATCTGCACGTCCGGTACGGCCACTTCTGTGTGTGTATATATCCAGTTCTGCCGGTAAATTATAGTTAATGACATGGGAAATATCATCAACATCAATACCACGGGCTGCCACATCGGTGGCCACCAACATTTGCAGGGATTTGCTCCGGAAACGCTTCATCACACTGTCGCGTTGTGCCTGCGAAAGGTCTCCATGAAGTGCATCGGCATTGTATCCGTCTTTTATAAGCTTATCGGCTACCTCTTTGGTTTCCATCCTTGTCCGGCAAAATACAATGCCATATATATACGGGTTAATATCTGCAATACGTTTAAGTGCTAAATAACGATCGCGTGCATGTACCTGGTAATAGATATGTCGTACATTTTCGGCACCGGCATTTTGCTTTCCTACGACTATTTCTACAGGGCTGTCCATATAGTTTTTGGCAATACGTGCCACTTCTTTAGGCATTGTGGCTGAAAACAATAAAGTCCGCTTTTTATCCGGTGTCCTTTCTAAAATAGCGTCCAATTCATCCCTGAACCCCATGTTGAGCATTTCATCAGCCTCATCCAGCACAACTGTCCTGATATAAGAAATATTTGCCACCTTACGTTTGATTAAATCAAGCATTCTTCCGGGAGTAGCTGCAATAATGTGTGTTCCTTTTTTAAGTGCTCTGATCTGGGTTTCGATACTTGCTCCGCCATATATTGGTACAACCTGCAAGCCATTTATGTGTTTCGAAAAACTTTGTAAGTCTTTGGATATCTGGATGCAAAGTTCCCGCGTTGGTGCCAGTATTAAAGCCTGGACGGATTTGTCCTGCAGATCTATTTGCTCAATAATAGGTAAGCCAAACGCAGCTGTCTTACCTGTTCCGGTTTGAGCCAGTCCTACAATATCATTATCTGTTTCAAAGAAAATCGGTATTACTTCCTGCTGAATTGTTGTTGGTTTTTTGAATCCCAGTTCATCAATTCCCTTCAGCAAATTGGGCGACAGGCCCATTTCATTAAATGTCAACATATTATCAATTTAGAGATATGGCCTGCAAAAGTACGGAAAGTTAATCACGTGGGAGATAATATTTCATTTTTCCAATATTCAGGCATGCGTTGCTAAGGCGCATCTCCTTGTATCATCAATCTTATTTATTCAGATTCTATTGTTAAGTTAATGTTATTTTTTTATATTATTGTCTGGTGTCCTTTTGATAAGCAGCATTGGTTTACAACTTAACTAAAAACCATATGAAAAGCATATCCATGAAAGTTACCATCCTGGTAATCATGTTAATATGTAATAGGGGCTTTGCCCAGGAGCCCGAACAGGAAAAGTTCAAGCCTTATGGAAGCCCAATCATTAAGGTGTTTGCTAACCTTCACACAGGTGTGTTTCAAGACGTCAACCTGGCAGGATTTGAGATCCGCCGGGCATACCTTGGTTATTCATACAATTTGAGCGAGAAGCTGTATGCGCAGATTAAAATTGATATTGGAAGTCCTGACGATATTTCTGAATTCTCCAGGATCAGGAGGTATGCTTATTTCAAAAATGCTTTTTTGCAGTATACCAACTGGGGATTTGTCTTCCAGGCAGGATTGATTGATATGCAACATTTTATCACCCAGGAGAAATTCTGGGGGTACCGGTATATTGCAAAATCCTATTCAGACAGGTACCGGTTCGGCCCAAAAGCAGATATAGGGGTGGATGCTGTTTACCACTTCAAAGAAGTCTTCTCCATTGATGTGAACCTGGTGAATGGTGAGGGCTATACTAATATCCAGCGTGACAATACATTCAAAGGAGGACTAGGAATTGATCTTTATCCTGTTAAGGGGTTGACCGTGAGAGTATATGGAGATATAATGAGTAAATCCAACAATGAAATCACACTGGCAACATTTGCGGGTTACAAGTTTAAAAAGTTATTCAGGATAGCTGTCGAATATAACCACAAGTTTAATGATGATTATGTCTTAAATCAGGATTATTATGGTTACTCATTATATAGTACAATCATTATTAATCCAAAATTCGAAGTTTTCTGGAGATATGATTGGTTGAACTCTAATATAATTGAAGGGAATAATAAGCCATGGCATCTCGCCAGGGACGGGAGTTCAATCATAACAGGTGTACAATACCAACCACACAAGCGGGTTAAAATCGCACTGGATTACCAGGATTGGGTACCTTATGTCAAGAATGTGCCTTCATCATCGTTCATTTTTATCAATCTGGAGTTTAAATATTAATCTTAAATCAAGGGAACCATGCCTAATAATAAAATATTGATCATTTTGTTATTTGTCCTTATCATCCTGTCCTGGGGATGCCGTAAAGGTGAATATTATTCAGATCCATCTGAAGAAACCATCCGGGACTATGGCGAAGGGACGGGAACGGTCACATGGAAAAAGGATGTATCCTATATCATTGAAGGTTTTGTGTTTGTAAATGATGGCCAGGTATTGACAATCGAGCCCGGAACTGTAATACGGGCCAAAACCGGCCAGGGGTCTGCAGCCAGTGCCCTTATTGTGGCAAGGGGTGGTATGATCATGGCCCAGGGGAGCTCCAACGAGCCTATCATCTTCACTGTTGAGGGTGACGACCTGGAAGGTTCAGTCCCTGTAGAAGCTAAAGGCCTGTGGGGAGGATTGATCATTCTGGGGGACGCCAGCCTGAACATTTCCTCTGGTGAAGCACATATTGAGGGCATCCCCTTATATGAACCGAGGGGGGTTTATGGAGGCTTGAATGATGATGATAACTCCGGGGTCCTGAGTTATTTATCTATACGGCACTCAGGTACCAACATCGGGGAAGGAAATGAAATAAATGGCTTGACCCTTGGTGGTGTAGGCAGGGGGACCACCATTGACCATATTGAAGTCATATCTTCTGCTGATGATGGTGTTGAGATATTCGGGGGCACGGCCAGGATGAAATACCTGTCGCTCTCTTTTTGTGGTGATGATATCCTGGATTATGACATCGGTTTCAGGGGATATTGTCAGTTCCTCCTGGGCATACAGGAATCCAGCCAGGGAAATAGGCTCATTGAAGCCAGCGGGGGTAGCGATCCGATTACCGGCCAGCCTTATTCCCAGCCGTACCTCTATAACCTGACCATGATAGGTAAGGGGATGAATGGGTCTGCAAATACTATGACATTTAATCTGAATGCCGGCGGTCATATTGCCAATTCCATCTTTCTTGAACAGAACAAAGGTGTCTATGTTGAATATATAGAAGGAAGCTCTAACAGCTTTCAACAACTCCAGTCAGGTAACCTTGGGTTAAACAGTAATATGTTTTATAATATCGGGTCCAATACTTTTGAATCCGTTTTCCATGTTTATTCCGGTACGGGTGTCAATGTTGATGAGCAGACAGCATGGTTTATCCAATATTGTGAGGATGAGTTCAACGAAATCTCTGACCCAGGCATAATGGTGACAGATTCTTACATTAATCCGTTACCGCAGAATAATGTCTATGAGAACCTGGCAGAATTGCCGGATCCCTGGTTTGATAAAACGATTTATAAAGGTGGTTTTTATACCTATAATTGGGCTTCGGGCTGGACTTTGTTAAGCCAGGCTGGATTTATCGATTAAGCGGTTTTTTGACAAACAGTGATGAACTGACATTATGCGCATTGTCGCTGATCCTGGTCGACAAGGATATCAATTCAATATAGACAGTTCCCGTTGAATAATAATACTCATTCTTATTCAGGCTTTCCAGGTGGTTCTTTTGCAAGGCATCCCTGAATTCATTTATTCTTTTTTTCATTTTATCAGCCTCTTCAATGATCACCAGCTGCCGGTCCTTTTTAAGGTTATCAATAGCAAGGATCAGGCTTTCATTGGTCATATTAAAAATGCTGAGGACGTTTTGTCTTAATTCAGGAATAAAATACAGTTCCTGCTTGTTCTTTAAGTCGATGATCTTAGCCATTTTCAGGCAGGCATCTCCTATCTGCTCTAATTCGCTGATGATTTTCAGCATGTACCGGACCTGGTTTGATCCTTCCAGGCTGAGTTTCCCTTCAGATAAACGGGTTAGATAGGTTGCGATCTCAAGTTCCATATTGTCTGTGATTTCCTCATATTTTTCAATCTTATCAAAAAGAACTGTAAATTTCTTGGAATCCCTTTCCACTAACAATTTTGGAATCATCTCAAACATTCGGTGTACCCGCTCGGAATAAATAATTATTTCTTGTTTTGCCTGCAACAATGACATCTCTGAGGTGGAAACATAATTTGGGTCAAGATAGGTCAGGTAATATATCTCCTCCTCATCCGGTTCCTTGATGATCAGGTCGGTAAGCGAGACCAGTTTTGGTATGAGCCCTGCTAAAAGTATGGTGTTGACCGTATTGAACAAGGTATGGAACATGGCAAGAACAACCGGAATAGACTCATTTCGATCATTAATATCCCCATATCCTAACAGGCCCACAGCCCCTGTCACCATATCCATAAAAAACCTGAAGAATAATAATGCCCAGAAGACACCGGCGATATTAAATAAGATATGGATCCATGCTGCTTTCCTTGCTTTCCGGTTTACCATGAAAGAAGCAATGTAGGCAGTTGAGGTAGTGCCGATATTCTCTCCCAGTATCATCGCAGCTGCCAGGTCAACGCTAAGCCAGCCATCAACTGCAAGTACTATGGTCAAAGCCATAGTGGCACTCGAGGATTGAAATATAATCGTCAGGACCAGGCCTATCAGGGTAAACAATAATATGGACATATAGCCATAGCCACCATAGGTTTCTGAGAATGTCCTGAGGAAACCTGAGCTCTGTTCAATGATAGGCACGGAATCTTTTAGAAATTCAAGTCCGAAGAACAGGATACTAAGGCCCATTACAAATTCTGCCCATGACCTTAACCTGCTCTTTGGGGATAACATCAAAGGCAGGCTCAAAGCAATCAAAGGAAGGGTGATCATAGAAATACTAAATCCTTTCTCAAATCCCACCAGGGCAATGATCCATGCTGTGATCGTAGTGCCTATATTAGCTCCCATGATAATCCCGGCCGACTCCTTCAGTGATAAGAGACCGGCATTAACCAGGCTGACTACCATTACTGTCAATGCCGATGAAGACTGGATACCAGCCGTGATACTAAATCCGGTGAAAATGCTTTTAAACCTGTTGGAAGTTATTGATGAAAGAATTTTCCGCAATCGGTTACCGGACACTTTCTGCAGGGCCTCACTCATCAGCTTCATGCCAAAAAGGAAAACCCCCAGGGATCCTACGATCGTTAATAGTTGCCAGATTACATTCACTGCCTTTAGAAAATCAAATCTGTTAGGTTAGACATTTTCTCAAAAATAACAATAAATCAATGCATGGCTATAATTTAATTGTGGCTTGCCCAATGTTAAGTTAATGTTAACTTTTCCGTGTATTTCAGATATTCCGCCAAATAAAACTTAAACATAACTTAACAGAGTGTTTAGATAACTTATATGTTGCGATCTTAATTTTGCTTCACACAAAACTAATAATCGTAAAGAAGTGAAAAATATCTTTTTATCATTAGCGCTGGTCTTCGCCGTAAGTATTGTTTTTGCAGATAATGACGGCAAAGGAAAGAATACAAAACCAGATGAACAGCCTTCTTTTGTGCAAATGATATCAGTTTCAGGACAGGTTCTTGATATCAATACAGGCGAAGCACTCACCGGTGTTGAAGTGGAATTAGAAGGGACGGGTGTAAAGACCTATTCAGATTTTGATGGTAATTTCTCATTTGATAATATCACTCCAGGTAAATATAACGTTATTGCTTCTTTAATTTCTTACAGAAAGAGTTTGCTTGAGGATTATAAGCTGGATGGTACGAACAAACATGTTGATATTAAATTAGAAATCTCGAAATAATATATATTTTTCCCTGCTCAGTAAAGCCTGCATGTATTGCAGGCTTTATTTGTTTGCGGCCGGGGGTTAAAAATCTCTCTGGTTAATCATTTTTCCTTCCTGGTCATACATTTTCCAGGTCCCTGTTTTCTCCCCCATTTTATATTGCATTTCATATAATAAGATTCCCTTGTTGTTCCATATATACCAGTCACCATCCTTCATATCATTATTGTACCTGGCTTCCGCTGTCTTGGTACCGTTTTCATCCCAGTTTATCCAAAGCCCGTCTTTCAGGCCCTCCTTGTAAGATCTTTGTTCCTGCTTCTGGCCGTTAAGATGATAGAGGATGACAAGTCCATCTTCTATGCCATTTTTGATATTGCGCTCTATTTTGACCATATTGTTCTCATAATATTCGATATGGGTTCCGGTATATAGCATGTCTTTTTTGTAATACCGGCCGTCCTTATAGTCAAGGTTCTGGGCCAGGGAGCTGATCACAAAAAATACTGATAAAAATACAAGCAGTGGTGTTTTCATAATTCAATCAATGTAAGAATTTGAATATCAATTAACTTTAAATTTACAAAATTATTATTTAAGTTCCTACTTATTTGAGGCCGTAAACCACACCAAGGGAGAAGGACATGGAAGGGCTGTAAACATAATAGGCATAGTCCCTGTCCTTATACCTGAATACTTCACTGTGCAGTGAGTTAAGAAGGTTTTGTGCCCTGAACCTCAACTGCCATTTTTCGCTCAGGGATTGGGTGAGGTTGAAATCCAGCATGTGCATGGGCTGCAGGAAGACATCAGGGGTGCCGCCCTTGGTTACCAGGGATATCCTTTCACCGGTAACGTTATATATCAGGTTTGCCGACAGGCCAATCTTATCACTTGCATACGAGAGCAAAGCATTGACGATAAAAGGAGCCTGGCCGAAAAGTGGCCTGGTATCCGGGTGATCAGGGTCCAATGCCCGGATGGATTCCAGTTCAACAGGATCTATAGAGACTTCTGACCTTATATAGGAGAAATTCAATCCCAGGCTGAAGTTGTCCAGGCCCATGAAATCGAGCCGTTTGCGGAACTCAGTCTCAAAGCCATAATTTCTTGCATTCTCAACGTTCTGAAAGGAAATTTCGGGATTGACGGCAATAGGGTTGTCCACCATTTCGATGGGATCTATGAAGTTCTTAAAGAACAGCCCGAAGGAGAATATCTCGCCACTTCTTATAAAGTATTCATACCGCAGGTCCACATTATCGATGAGTGTCCTGTTCAGATCCGGATTCCCAACAATGGTTGGGGCAACAGGGCTGAACGATGCGAAAGGAGCAATTTCCCTGAATGTCGGCCTTGATAGGGTCCTTGTATAAGCCATGCGAACATTCATGTTTTCCCGGAGCAACCAGGTAAAATTGATAGAAGGGAGGATATCGGCATTATCCAGCACCCCCTTTTCAAGATTGGTCTGTTTACTTATGGTCTCCATGTAGTTTTTTTCAAACCGGGCACCCAGTTCCATCTTTATTTTCTCACCTACGGGAAAATCAACCAGGGCATAGCCGGCAATAACATGCTGAAAGCCATCATAACTGTTTCTTTTGTCAGTGGCATCCTGTATGTACAGACCATAGTTTTCATTAGTGGCAGGGTCAAATGCCGGGTGGCTCTGCCCTATATTGCTGTCATCAAGGTAATCTGATACACTTCCATTATAGTACTGGACCTGAGAGAGGTAATTGACTTTCTCCTCCCTGAATTCCCTTGTTACATAAATATACGCCCCTCCAAACTTAAACTTCGATGCGTCTCCCAGGAATGTAAAGGGGAGTTCAAAATTAAGCTTGCTGTCAATATTGTTTTCATTCATGTTCCGGTGAAACCGGGATGGTACCTTGTATTTGGAAGGGTTGATCTCAAACTGGGCATCACCTACTGCATCAGGGTAATAACTGTTGGTAAAAAAGCGAAGGTCAGGTTCATCCAGTTTTGAAAGAGAATACGATACGATCCAACTTATCCTCAGTTTAGCAGCAGATTTGAAGAAATGCTCGCCTTTCAACTGGCTGGTTATAATAGATCTTTCCTGGAATCCAAGTTCACGGCTCTGGATAAACATTCCGATCTCATCAGATGGTTTCTGGCCATACTGATAGAAAGTGGTTTTTAATCCCGATCGGTTGTATAATAATACCAGGCCCATCTTAAGGTTGTCAGAGAATTTATAATTGAGGTTCCCGAGCATACTGGCCAAAGTATTCCTTTCACCTGCAATTTCATTATATTTGTTTTCAGTAGTCAGTGCAGTTGCATCCGCTTGAGTTAATTTGTAATAGCCACGTTCCCCATCATCATAATAATTGTAAATGGTATTGTAGCTGAGGCCGAAATTAAACCCTAAGGGCTTCCCGAATAATTTAATTTGGTTACCCACGGAAAAATTAATGCGGCTATTTAAAAATGATTTACGGGTGTTGGGTTCCATGATCTTATTAAATGACCGGGTGACATCATCGATGGCATCACGGTCGGTAGGGTAAAGCGGGATCTCAGCCGGATTTACCGGAAAGTCCCTTGTACCGTCATCCACTCCCAGCCAATCACGTTTCCCGCCTTCATAGGTAAGGAAATCATCATTGAGTGAGGAACTCAGGTTATACTCCATGGATATGGAGAACCTCAATACCAGCTTTTCCGGAAAATCTTTGGTCTGTATATCAATCAGACCCCCTGTAAACGGGCTGAGGAAAGGGGAATAGCTTTTGTAGACAACTATATTGTCAATCACATTTGTTGGGAAGAGGTCCATTTCAACGCTGTTCCTTTCCGGGTCCAGGCTGGGTATAGCACATCCGTTGAGTGTTGTCAGGCTGTATCTGTCTCCGAGGCCACGGACATACACATATTTTCCGCCTTCCACCGAAACACCGGTTACCCGTCCCACAGCTTCAGCAGCATCGTTATCCCCGCTCTTACTGATCTGCTGTGAAGAGATCCCGTTGACCAGATTGGCGGATTTCTTCTGCATGGTAAGCATGGCAGACTCAGTATTACGTACGGCTTTTGCGGTGATAATAACCTCTTCCAGTCCCAGTGACACCGGGTTCAGTTTAATATCCAACAAAGTAACTTCATCTTCTTTTACTTCAACCCCGGTTATAACTTGAGTCTCATAAGAAATGTACAAACATCTTAATTCGTAAACACCGGCCGGCACATTGGTTATATTGTAATTTCCATCCAGGTCGGCAGATGAACCCAGAAAAGTGTTTTCAATCATCGCAGCAGCACCAATAAGTTCCTCTCCGGTGGTCGCATCAGTGATTTTTCCCCTGATAAATCCTTCCTGTGGGTAAACAATGATCGAAGCGAAGAAGGCGAGGAGAATCAGGTATGTTTTTTTCATTTCGAAGGGATAATATTAGTTGTTAAGTTCTGCCTGAATTGGCCTGTCTGAATATATCGAATCTAAGCTGTTATTTATTAATGAAACTGACAGGCTTTCCTTTTAAGGAGCCTGTCAGCTTGATTATATATGGGTAACTTGTCCGTATTATTTTCCTGAAAAATACCTTGTCCAACCCTGCGCCCAGTTAGTTGAACCGAAGGCTCCTTTATAGTTTACCTGGTCAAACCACGCGTCATCATATGAAGCAAGATTATCAGTCTGCGGGTTTGAAGGCACCGGATTGTCAGAGCTGATACCAGGGTTGGCTACACTATTGTGGGCATCTGCAAAATATGCCGCGAATGCTTCGACGGCTGCAATTGAATCAGCCTCATTTGCTCCGGGACCTGAAATCTTGAAGATACCTGCTCCTGTACCGTCCGAAACATTCCAGAATACATTGTTGTTCAGAACCAAATTGCCATCCGCGAATTGTTTATAGCTGTCCTGTGCAGATTCCAGGTTTTCGATGTCAATTCCTTTTGCCTGTTCAACAAAAAGGGAGTTGGAATAATGCCCTCCTGCATTGTCACGGAAGGTGATGACCCTTTTGCCTGCATCCGCACCACGTCCTATATATGTGGCATTGTAAATATTAGGTATGGCGTAGGGTTGGCCGGTTTCAGGATTCGTTCCCCCATCATGCTCACCAAGCCTGTCACCATCATTTACGTCCTGGATGGCACACCAGAACTGACCCAGTCCACGGTAACCTTCGTCATAGTCAAAGCTGTCATCACCACAGTAAACAACCAGGATGTGTTTCAGACGTGGTTGGCCACCGAAGAACTCAACGCCGTCATCTTTGTTAGCAATGACTTCCACGTATTCGATGATAGTGCCACTGCCGATACCACCGAGGGTAAGTCCGTTGATCTCATTTCCTTCACCGATATCGGTTCCCCCATGACGGATGGACACATATTTGACTATGCCTGAATTATCATCATCAGAAACACCACCATATCTGCCCCTGGTCTCATTGGTGGGGATACCTTCGATCTGGGTTTCTCCCGGGCTGGAATTCAGCCTGGCTTTTCCCAGCAAGATCAGTCCACCCCACAGACCCCTGTCGGTCTTTGCCAGTGTTCCACTTAGGTCATCAGCTTCGGCTGTTAAGATTATGGGGTTGTCTGCGGTCCCTTCAGCCATTATCATACCTCCCCTGGCAACAATAAGCGCACTGGCACTTTCACCCTGGCCTGGTTTCCCTTTGATCACACAACCAGGTTCGATGGTAAGGACCTGTCCGTCGTTGACGAAAACAAAGCCATCAAGCAAATAAGTTTTGCCTGATTTCCAGGTTGTCGTTCCGGTTCCTGATCCATCATCTTGAATGGTGAATTCATCTGCTTCCGGTGGGTCCGGTTCAGGGTCATCATCTTTTTTACATGCATTGAATAAAACCACCATACTGGCAGCAAAGAAAAGTGTTACTAACTGAAAATCAAGTTTTTTCATTTTAAGATCAATTTAGTTTATGAATTCCATATTTAAGTCAAATCGACACAACAAAGGAATCCAATTAAAGGGCAATTAAGATGAAATTAAGTTTACCTTTATGTTAATTTTGAATCGGGCAAGTTAATATTAACTTCACATTTGATATATTACAGCGATTTTTTATGTAATGGTTAAATATTGCAGGACTTTTACATTATGTATATGATATGATGGATACTAAAAATATAGGTATTCTGCTTATCGACGATGAACAGGATGTGCTTGATTTCCTGAAATATAATTTTGAGAAAGAAGGGTTTTGTGTACACACTGCCAATGACGGGGAATCCGGCAAAACACTTGCTGAACAGTTAAAACCTGATCTTATTATCCTGGATGTCATGATGCCGGGTATTGATGGTGTGGAGGTTTGCAGGGAGCTCAGGGAAATCCCGGAGATGGATAACTCCCTGATCATCTTTCTTACTGCCCGTGAGGAAGATTATTCCGAGATAGCAGGATTCGAGGTAGGTGCTGATGATTATATCACCAAGCCCATCAGACCCAGGGTTTTGATTGCCAGGGTAAAAGCCCTGCTCAAAAGAAAACTTAAGAGTAAGCTTCAAAGAAATATCATCAAAATAGATAATATGTTAATTGATCAGGACAAAAGGGAAGTGATCATAGGTGATCAATCCATCCACCTGCCTAAGATTGAATATAACCTTCTGGTAATCATGGCATCCAGCCCGGGCAAGATCTTTTCAAGGGATGAATTGTATTATAAGATCTGGGGCTCAGAAGTATTTGTGGGAGACAGGACTCTTGACGTGCACATCCGTAAACTTCGTGAGAAGATCGGGAAGCATCTCATCAAAACCATCAAAGGTGTTGGGTATGGTTATGACGGATCAAAATAGTTGAAATCAACATGAAAAACCCTACCCCCATATTGGTAGCAAGATTATCAGCCCTGACAATTGCTTTGATACTCTTCGTGTTACTGGCCCTGATCAAAATCCTCAGCATATCTGAACTTAACTGGTTAAGTGTTATTTTAATTCCGGTTTTATTGTTCATTATCACATTCTTTGTTTTTTCTTATGCTGTGGAATATTTTATTTACAGGAAAATTAAGTTGATTTATAAAATTATTTATGATACCAAGGCTTCGCAGCCGGTCAAACCTCAAAAATTGAAAATGGAAAAAAGTATTCTGGATGATGTGAGTAAAGAGGTTGATGAATGGAAGAAGACTACAATAAAGCGTCAGAAGAAAATTCGAAAATTGAGGGCTTTCCGGAAGGAATTTCTGACCGATGTGTTCCATGAACTTAAAACACCCATCTTTAATATCCAGGGGTATCTGGAAACTTTACTTGAGGGGGCTATTAATGATAAGCAAGTCAATATCCAATTCCTGAAAAAGGCCAATCAAAATGTGGAACGCATAGCCAATATAGTTAGTGATCTACAACTGATTTCAAACCTTGAAGAAGGAAGCTTTGAGTTAAATAAAGAAAAATTTGATATTACCGGACTGGTATCCGAGGTGATTGAATCCCTTGAAATTTTGACCAGGGCAAAGGATATCAGGATCCGGATCAAGGAAGGATGCAATGAAGCATTTTTTGTAAGGGCCGATCGTGAAATGATCCAACAAGTATTGACAAACATAATATCTAATTCAATAAAATATGGTAAAGAAGGAGGTAAAACACAGGTTGGACTTTATGATATGAGTGAGAATATACTGATTGAAGTTTCTGATGACGGCATAGGGATTGACCAGGTACATCTGGCCAGGATATTTGAACGTTTTTACAGGGTTGATAAAGACCGCTCAAGGCAACAGGGTGGTTCAGGCCTGGGCCTGTCAATTGTCAAACATATCATTGAACGTCATGGGATGACTGTTAATGTGAGGAGCACCCTGGAGGTTGGAACAACTTTTGGATTTACCCTTTCAAAAACATAGTAAAATTTATTTATTCAAGCGCCAGTTTTTCGCTAAGGGCATTCAGTATCTCTTTAACAGAGGCCCTGTTTTTATAATCGGGGTCAAATTGCCTCCAAACGATAAGGCCATTCTGATCAACAATATATGTAGCAGGTATGGGTAATTGTTGCGATTTATCGGAGTGGGTTTCTTTAAGCTTGGCCCCCAATATGACATTGTAGGTGAACAATTGCATGGTTCCGGGTTTAAAACTTACATCATAGGCATCCGCTATCCGATAGTCCTCATCGTATAGCAGGGTGAACTCCGCACCCGTTTTTTCTGCCATTTTATCCAAATACTCAGGTTTTTCAGGAGAAACGGCAATTACTCGTGCCCCTTGATCCTGAATAAGTTTCAGGCTGTCCTGTAAAGTTTCCAGGTGTTCGTTACATACCGGACACCAGAACCCGCGATAAAAGATAATGACCACCGGACCTGTTTCCAGCGCTTCTGCTAATGAGAATTCCACACTGTCAGCATCAATGGCTTTGAACATAGGAGCATGGACTCCTGGAAGCAGGCCCTGCGCATCGTTTACATCTCTTTCTGTCTGACTTTTAACTTCACCGATCATAAAAATCAGGATCAGTGTGAACAGGGTTGCCTTAATTGTTTTCATGGTTGCCTTTTGTTATTGATTACTATAGAAATAGTCGGCAGAAAACCAAATCCTTACAGAAGTGATGAATAATTAGTATTTTATTTTAACTATTGACTTATTGTCATAATATTTTTAAATTAGCATAAATTTATTAACCCAACTTAAAAAAACAATCGAATGAAAAAACCTAAATTATTGCTTGTATTAAGTATTTTCTTGCTTGGAATTGCAATTGTCTTGTCTGCATGTAAGAAAGATGAGGAGGAGAATAAAAGTCCTGTCGTTTCTTCTGTGACAGTCAATCCTGCGACAGTTTCAGCTGGTGCTGTAGCTACTGTGACTGTGGCTGCTTCAGATCCTGATGGAGATGCCCTCACCTATGCATATACTGCTACTGGTGGAGCTGTTCAGGGGGCTGGAAATGTTGCAACATGGACAGCTGCAAATACTGCAGGTGCTTATTCTATAACCGTTCTTGTTTCAGATGGGAATGGAGGCACAGCCTCAGGTTCAGGAGTATTAACAGTTACTGATGAAACAAAAGTTGTCGGTACTGCCCAATTCCCTGCCGGTACGTCAGGGGATCTTTCAAATGCAAAGGTCAGCCTTTACACATCATGGGATAATTGGAATACAAATCAACCCATAAAATTTGCAGCAGCTTCAGGGGCAGGAGCAAGTGTTACATTTGAAATAACCGATGTTTTACCGGGAAATTATTACCTGGATGTTTGGAAAGATATTGACAATTCTTCTGACTGGAGTATTAATGATTATGTTGGTTGGTATGGTTCCGGTGGTTTGGGAAGCCCATCACTAACACAGTTTCAAGTTACAGAGGGTCAAACATTCAGCTGTAGCGTAAATATGTTCATTATTGCCAAGAAAAGCGAGATCCCCAAATAATAGGAATTAAAAGAAATAGAGGTGACTAAAAACCAGTCACCTCTTATTTATTTGCTATTTTCTAAAGCAAGAAAGTGATCCTATGGATAATGTAGCTTTATTGAAAAAGGCCTATCGTGGTGCAGAAGCCATAGACCAGGGAATATTCATGCAGATACGGCAGAGATCATCATCTAAGTTTATCCGCAAAATAATCATATCCCCCCAACAATCTTTTAGCAGCATTATCAAATGAGCCAGGGAGGACTGTTAGCCCCAGTCCATCAACCATCCTGTTCGTAAAGTTGAAGGCACAGCATACCAAAATTGCATCATACAATGCGCGTTCACTCCAGCCAGCACTTAAAACATTATCAACATCATCCTGGATCATTTTGGATGGATTTAATGTTAGTTTTTTTACATAATGCAGGATGGGTTTAAATTGTTCATCAAAGGCGGTTTTGTCTATATCTTTAACAAGGTCTTCCAACAAGTCTGTATCAATGCCAAACTGTTTTGCAACAGCAGCGTGAGACCCATAGCAATAGGTGCAGCTATTGACACCGGATACAAAAGCACCGATCAATTCCCTCTGTGCTATAGTGAGGGGCGATTCATCATTTCTCATTAAAAAATTAATAAAATGAATGAAAGGTTTTTCAGCCCCCGTGTTGAACTTCAGAAAAGCATCCCCGATAGTGTCATTGGGCTCGATAGATGGTAATGGCATAATTTGTTGATTTTGTTTAGTTGTTTAATTATTTAACAATATGACAATATAGCAGTATATCCGTTTATCTGTTTTTTATTTCTTCGCTTCCTGCAAATCGCATAACGTCTTTATTCATCATGCGGCTGTTTTTTAACACGGTGGGGAAAATGGTTCTGAGCAACCCATTATTGGAATTGAAATAAAGATTGTTGGGCAGGAATTCATGCATCATTCTGCGCTTGGTCTCATTCAGCACCGGTCCGAAATACACTTTTTCAATACCTGAAAGGGCCGCATATTCCACTACTTTCAGGATCATGTTTTCATAGGCATGATGGGTTGTCCGCAGTTGACGGTTGAAAGCTCCGTTGAGGCAGCGTAACTGGGATTCAAAACGGATGAAAGAATGGTATCCAAAGAAATCCTGATCGCTTTTACAGATGAAATGGACGATGCTATCATCTTTGATCGCAGCTGATTCCATGCACATCCTGGGGTAATTTTCCTGGTAAGGCAGTTTGAAGGAGCTTTTTAAGGCAGTTAGTTCAACACAACGGCCAATCATTTGCCTGGTTTCCGGATCAAGGGCTCCATGTATGATTTCAATAACACCTCCTTTGTTCCTGTAATGACGAATTTTTTTCTTGATGTTCCCATGTAAAGAAATATAGTTTTCTGCACTTTGTACTTCCCGGATATCAATGACTCCTTCATCAGGGTAGGGAAGTTGTACACTGCCAGGATACAGGTTTGCCCGTTCTTTCAGGTCCAGGATAAAAGCCAGGAAGCAATGCTTGCTTATATATTGAATGATGCCCTTGATGACTTCATCATACTCGTATTTTAAATTTACAAAGCCGGGATTGGCCAGGATCTCAGCTCCAATACCTGAACGCATCCAGATATATGCTGGCATACGCAGGTATTTCATCGAATTTGCCAATGGTTTAAAACTGGTAAGTGTTGCCCCATGATCGAAACACCTGATCAGGATGACAGCAGCAACAAGATCATTTCCGGCATTCACCCTTAATATAAGCGGGATAGAGTACTTGGATCGCGTTAACAGCAAAGCATCATATAATCCCCAAATTGACCCATCAAGTCCTAATGAATGCACATGAGCCTCCAGTTGGCCTTTTTCGTCTGAAGACAGGGGTACGTCATTAAGCATATATTGAAAGCTGTTCATTAACTATAAAGGTAAAGAAAATGTCAGTTGTCAGTTGTTGGTTTTGTTTAGTTGTTTAGGTGTTGAGTTGTTTAGTTGTTTAGCTGTTTAATTATTTAACAATATGACAATATAGCAATATGACAGTATGTCTGTTTGACCGTGCGCCTTCCGCTTCACTCCCCGCCTCTGGCGGGATGTCACTCGACTTCGTCTCGCTCCACTTCCCGATTCACTTATTTATCGTACCTTCATATCCCTTTATCTTCATATATGAATACTGGCAAAAGATTCATTCGGCATTACAAAAATGGCTACATGCCATGGGCGCATGAGAAGCCTGATTTTAACCTTATTGAGATGGTAAAAGACTGGCCGGTTCCGGTGAGTAAAGCCCTGGAATTGGGTTGTGGGACGGGTACTGATGCCATATGGCTGGCTGAAAATGGTTTTGATGTAACAGCCATTGATGTGTCGGATATTGCCATTAAGTTAGCCCGGGAACGTGCTGAAAAAGCCAAAGTACATTGCCATTTTGTGACAATGGATTTTGAAAAGGAAAGTCCGGAAGATACACCCTTTGATTTCGTGTTTGACCGTGGACATTTCCATTCATACAAAACCCATAAAAGAAGAAAAATATTTACCCGTAGGGTTGCTGAGCAGCTGACTTCCAATGGACTGTGGTTAAGTTTAATTGGCAGTTGCGACAGCCCACCAAGAAATGGAGGCCCACCCATGCATTCAGCCGGAGAGATTGTGCGCGGGGTAGAACCTTATTTCGAGATCCTGCTGTTGAAAGCCAGTAAGTTTGGCAGTGATATGAAACAACCTGCAAAGAATTGGGTCTGCCTTATGAAGCGAAGGTAATGTTAGCGCAGATCACCTACGAAAGAAATTCTGCGTAATCCACCTCCATCAGGATAATGTTGTTTAACCCAGTTTTTACCTCCGTCTTTTGTATGGTATAACACACCCGTCGTATCTACCGATTTGGAATTGTAGTTTCCGATCCATGCGATCTTATCGTCGATACTGGTGATACCCATAATATAATTTACAAATCCACTACATTCGAGGGTTTGGTGAGCCCATGTATTTGCTGTATCTGTTGTAAAACCACAATAGCAATAATCTGCAACTATCCAGGCTCTTGTATTATCAAGGGCACAGACCCCATTATTGTCATTGGCTGCGGGTCCGGTTTTCCGAATCCAATGCTGGCCTCCATCCTGGGTGATATATGTTGAGCTTCGGCCACAGGCCCATACATTTGTCAGACTGGTGGCATGTATATCAAGCAGATAGAGATCGGTGGCCTGTAAGATGCCTTCCGCCTGCCTTTCCCATGTTGTCCCGCCGTCGGATGAGTAAACAATGATAGACTGGCTTGTAGAATCCTTGCTTATGCTGAGTCTTCCAACAACCCAAATATGATTTTCATCATAGGCATACAAACGGGTATAATCAGTATTTGGAAATAGACCTTTGGCTTTTTGAATCCAGGTTTCACCGCCATCCATTGTCTTGAGGATCATCTCATCATTACCACAGGCCCATGCCACATTGTTGTTGATGGCCCGTATTCCCCCAAGTGAAATATTGGATAACATTTGGGCAGATCC
>JAUXCL010000019.1 GCA_030618905.1 Bacteroidales bacterium
GCAGTTTGCCTTAACAAAGCCGATTTCCCCGACATATTAGGACCGGTTATGATGATGATCTGTTGCTTCTCATTATCCAGATACACATTATTGGGAATGTATACTTCTCCCAATGGAAGTTCATGCTCAATTACAGGATGACGACCGTTCTTAATTTCAATGATCAGGGAGTCGTTGACTTCCGGTTTTTGATAGTTGTTGCTTACAGCACAGGAAGCGAAGGACAGCAGACAGTCCAGCCTGGCAATCAGGCTGGCATTCAGTTGATTGGGTATAATATAATCCGCCAACTCCACCAGCAGCTCCTGGTAAAGCCTGGCTTCAAGTTCCAATATCTTTTCCTCTGCGCCTAAAATCTTTTGTTCATATTCCTTAAGTTCAGCAGTGATATAGCGTTCGGAATTGACAAGGGTCTGCTTCCTGTCCCATTCTTCCGGCACCTTGTCCTTATGGGTATTGGTAACTTCAAGGTAATAACCGAAAACATTATTATAACCAATCTTAAGGGAGGATATCCCTGTCCTTTCTATTTCTCTTGCCTGTATCTTCTCCAGGTGATCCTTGCCGGAGAATGCCAGGGCCCGCAATTCATCCAACTCTTTGGAAATTCCATCCTGTATGATATTTCCTTTGTTGGTTAAGGCAGGAGGGTCAGGTTTGATCTCCTTTTCAATGCGGTCCCTGATCAGCTTGCAATAGTTTAATTGCTCAGCGATCTTCTTCAGTGGCTTGATCTTACTTTGTTTGCAATATTTTTTTACAGACTCCACCGCATGCAATGCCTTGCTTAATTGGACGACTTCCCGTGGATTGACCTTGCTGACAGCTACTTTTGAAATGATTCTTTCCAGGTCGCCTACCTGCTTAAATTCCCTTTCAAGTTGCTCAGCAAAGTCACGGTTTATTACAAAATGTTCAACGATGTGCAACCGTTCATCAATCAGCGGTTTTTCTTTCAATGGCAGTACTATCCACTTCCGGATCATCCTTCCCCCCATGGGCGTAATCGTATGGTCCAAAACATCCAGTAATGTCTTTGCCTGATCATTAAAAGTACTGACCATCTCCAGGTTTCTGATCGTAAAGCGATCCAGCCAGACATGCCGGTCTTCTTCAATCCTGGAAATATTACTGATATGCTGCAACTTATCGTGGTGGGTTTCGGAGAGATAGTGAAGTGCCGATCCGGCAGCAATTATCGCTTGCTGAAAATTTTCAATTCCGTAACCTTTCAGCGATTTGGTCCGGAAGTGATTGGTGAGTAATTCATACCCAAAATCCCGGGTGAAAACCCAGTCTTCAAAAGTATTGGTATAGAACTTATTCCCAAAAAGCTCGAAGAACTGGTTTAACTTATTTTTCTGGACTACGACCTCGTTGGGTTTGAAACTCTGGATTAGCTTATCGATGTATTCATTATTCCCCTGAGCCACATAAAATTCACCTGTTGACACATCCAGGAAGGATATCCCTGAAACTCTGTGATCCAGATGGATCCCTGCCAGAAAATTGTTTTCTTTCTGGCTCAGCACACTCTCGTTATAAGAAACGCCAGGAGTCACCATCTCGGTAACACCTCTTTTGACGATTTTTTTGGCGAGTTTCGGATCTTCCAATTGTTCACAGATGGCGACCCGTTGACCTGCTTTGACCAGCTTCGGGAGGTATGTTTCCAAACTGTGATGGGGAAATCCCGCCAGTTCGACATATGATGCTGCCCCATTTGCCCTCCTGGTCAGCACAATACCCAAAATTTTAGCCGCCTTTTTGGCATCTTCGCCAAATGTTTCATAGAAATCACCAACCCTGAACAATAATAATGCATCGGGATGTTTGGCTTTGATGGCATTGTATTGCTTCATCAAAGGAGTTTCTGCTATTTTCTTTTCCTTTTCCAAAATTCTGTCAACAGATGAATAATCAATGATCCGAAAAGGGATTAACAAAAACAAATTTACTGTAAAATTCCAAAATCCCGGCTGTTGTTTATTTTTTTATCTTAGTAAACCAACACAGGATAACCTGGAAATGAAACCAACATGAGAAAACTTAAACTTGAAGAACTGAATCGTTTGGATCTGGAGCAATACAAGCAAATCGAAAAGCTGCCAGTGATTGTCATACTGGATAATATTCGCAGTTTGTTTAATGTTGGTGCGATTTTTCGAACTGCTGATGCATTCCTGGTTTCTGAAATTCACCTATGTGGGATTACAGCCAAACCACCCCACAGGGAGATTCATAAAACTGCCTTAGGTGCCACAGAATCAGTCAGCTGGAAATATTTTGATGAGGCCATGTTATCCGTGAAATCCTTAAAAGAGGAAGGGTACAGCATATTTGCCATTGAACAAACTGACCAGAGTATTGTTTTAGAAGATTGGGATATTGACACCAATGATAAGATTGCAATTGTTTTTGGAAATGAGGTAAAGGGTGTTTCAGAACCTGTTCTTGAACATGTTGATGGATGTGTAGAAATACCGCAGTTTGGAACAAAACACTCCCTGAATGTATCTGTCAGTGCAGGGATTGTGATGTGGACTGTATTTTCGCATTTAAAAAGTCTATTGCTTGAGTGATTGTGGATTTTTCGTAACATAATACGGTGTTCTACGTATTACATCCGATTGTATTAAACTTGTATTGTTATATCCTCACTGCATTGGCGATATACATTTTTACATATTTTTGGCTTCTTTTACTGAAAGAACGCAGAATATTTTTTATATTTACTAATTAGATTGTATATTTGCACTTTAATGTACGGGATTAATTGATTTTATAATAAACAAAAATTAGAGAATTATGAAAAAGGATTACGGTTCTATTCTGAAGTATCTTGTGATTATCTTATTGGGCCTTATGCCAATTCTTGTCACAGCTCAGGACGAACAAAAAAAAGAAAGATCAACCGAGTTTACACCTCATTGGTTCGTGAATCTCAATGCTGGTCTGAACCTGGGGCATATGGATGTTGCAAATACAAAATTGCTGCCCGGCACCAGTACCTGGCGTATTGGTTATGGTTTAAGGTTTGGATACCAGTTCATCCCATGGCTTGGTCTTCGTGGTGAAGTGACCAATGGACAGCTGTATGGCAATAAAGACGAAGTTGCCAATGCGACGAATGTCTACTATGAAAGTGCTATGGCTTTTGGATGGCATTTGCAACCGGTCATTAATTTCTCACATCTATTTGGCGGTTACAAAGATCGTTTCTTCAATGTTTATGGTGTACTTGGTGTTGGTGGATTTTCCTATAAAGCCACACTTAAAGGTGACCTGGGTACCGGATCCGGAGAAGAAGAAATTTATCGCGTAATTGATGCCAGCACCGGCGAGATTACATTTATTCCTGCAGACCAAACTCAGAAAGACAATATGGAAGAAATACAGCACCTATGGTCATGGCCATTTGGGTTAGGCTTTACCTTCCGTCTTGCAGAGCGCTGGGAACTTACTCTCGAATCACAATGGAGATGGCTGGGATTCGACTATGTCGACAGGTATGACCCGGAACAAGGACAAGGCGGTGAGGCACCATTTGTATACGACGTAATGAGTTATAACTCACTGGGTATAACGTATAAGTTTGGTTACCGAGAAGGCCTGAAGAGAATGGAGAAGAATTATGACGAGACCAGCTTTAGCGGAGAACCGGATCCATTGCAGGAAAGAGGTGATTCAGTTGAAATTACTGTCAAAGGAACCGTTCCTCCAAAATATATGATGAAGAAATCAGGAATGCTTGTGAAGCCTTTCCTCGTTTTTGGAGATCAGACCTATCCTGTTGAAACATATACACTCAAAGGTGAAGATGTACCAGGAGACGGACAGGCTATCTCTTATCAAGAAGGCGGTTCTTTTTCATATACAACAAAGGTACCCTATGTACCTGGTATGAACGAATCTGAATTAATGGTTGCACCTATCGTTTACATGGCCAAAGACGGAACTTTTGCCACTGAAGATGAAATTGTAGCCAATACTAAATATATCCAGTTAGGTGACCGGAAACTTGCCGATGGTGTCATCTACACATCAAAAAGGCTTGCTCATATCGAGCACGAACTTCTGGTTGCACATCATGGTTATGAAAAAGAAACCATCATCAAAAAGAACGCAAGGATTTATTTCCTCGTGAACAGTGCTAACCTGAACTCAAGAGTACCCATGAACAAGAATGAAAAATGCAAAGCTAAATTAGAAGGCCTTTCAGAATTCATCGCTTATGGATGGGGAATTAAAAATATTGAAATCAAAGGATGGGCATCACCTGAAGGTGAAGAAACTTTCAACAGGGATCTTTCAGAAAGCCGTGCGAACACAGCTTTTAAATATCTCGTGAGAGAGATTAAGAAGATTGCCGGGCAAAAAGAATCACTTGTTGAGATTGAAAATCCGGAAGAGGAGATCACATTTGATATCACATGGCATGGACCAAACTGGGATGGCTTCCTGGCAGCAGTTGAAAAATCAGATATTGTTGATAAAAATGCCATCAGCAATGTTATCAAATCTGCGCCACAGGCAAAAAGGGAAGAAGAGATCAAAAACATGATCAATATCTATCCTGAGATCGAAGAACTGCTTCTGCCTCCACTGCGTCGTGCAGAATTGTATGTGAACTGTTTCGAACCTAAGTTCACCGATGGTGAAATTCTGGAGTTTTCTACCAGCTACCCGGATACATTGAAAGCTGAAGAACTTGCATATGCTGCAGTGCTGACCAGTGAGAATGAAACCAGGCTTGTGATTTACAAAGAATATATCAGGTTCTTTGAAGATAACTGGTTGGGATACAACAACGCCGGAGCTGTTGAAATTGAAAGGGGCAACCTTGAAGAGGCCGCAGAATTTTTGATTGTTGCTGATGAATTGTCACCGAACAATGGTGTCATCAAGAATAACCTCGGTGTACTTGAATCACATCTTGGCAATTACAAGAAAGCAGAAATGTATTTCAAAGAAGCACAACAGCTCGGAGAAAACGTCAGCTATAACATGGGTGTAATTAATATCACAAAAGGTGATTACAGCGAGGCTGCAAGAGATATGAGTGGCACCAAGTGTGATTACAATGCCGGTTTGGCGATGCTGCTTAGCGAAGACTATGCAGGTGCTGAAAATGCACTGAAATGTGCTCCTCAAAATCCAGAAACACATTACCTGTTGGCTATTGTCGGTGCCCGCACCAATAATACCAACCTGCTGTATGAAAACCTGACCAAAGCCATAGAGATGGATGGTGAATTGAAGGCAGTTGCTGCTAAGGACAGGGAATTCATTGAGTATTTCGATGTTCCTGACTTCCAGGCTATCGTTCAGTAGTCACAAAATATAAAATCAATTAAAAAAAAGCCGCTTCGAAAGAAGTGGCTTTTTTTTGTCACTCGTCACTCGTCACGCGTCACGGGGATTCTTAGAATTCCAACACCTTTTGAATCCCCGGCGGATATTCCTGATCCATCAATTCCTTAATAGCCTGATAATCCTTTTTATTCTTTACAAAATCTTTATTACTGGTATCCAGGATCAGGACGCGCAGATCAGTATTATTGCCCAGGTAGCTAAGGTATCTTTGCTCCAGTTCTTTCAGGTATGTGTTTTGGATACTCTGTTCATATGACCTGCCCCTCATACTGATATTGTCTTGTAGCTTGTCGACAGGTACGTGGAGATAGACAATCAGCTCTGGTTTGACGAGGGTAGGATATATGATGTCGAACAGCCTGTTGAAAAGGATCAGTTCATCCCGCTCCAGGTTGATGCTGGCAAATATTCTCGACTTGTCAATAATATAATCTGCAATCACATGAGAGGTGAAGAGATCGCCTGTGATCAGCTGGTCTTTGACCTGCTGATAACGGTCGGCCAGGAAGGACATCTCCAGCGGGAAAGCATATTTTTTTGGATCCTGGTAGAACTTGGGCAGAAAGGAATTGTCTTCAAACCTTTCCAGGATCAAGCGTGCATTGATATCCAATGATAGCTTTCTGGCCAGTGTGGTCTTGCCAGCCCCAATATTTCCTTCTATGGCGATATAATTGTATCTCATGGCTTATTCCATAATTTAACTTCAAGGTCATCCTCACAGTGCCCAAGTAATTGTTCAATAGTCATGTCTTTAACCGGATGTATATAGGCCGGAATAATCTCGTTGAGTGGAACGAGGACAAATTTTCGCAAATGCATTAAAGGATGCGGAATGCTCAGCTCTGGTTCATTGATGACGAGTTGATCAATGAACACAATATCAATATCTATAGATCTGGATGTATAAAAATTGAGGCCCCGCTGACGCCCCATATCCTGCTCTATATACTGAATAATGTTTAAAATACCTTTGGGGTCAGCAGCAGAATGGATGAGTAATGCCTGATTAAGGAACTGATCCTCAGATTCAAATCCCCAGGGTTCAGTTTCATAAATTGAAGATGCCTTGATTATACGACCGAGTTGTTTTTCTATCAAATCACCTGCTTTCTGCAGATTTTTTTCCTGGTCGCCCCGGTTGCTGCCAAGCAAGAAAACAACTTTATGCACATTATTTCCTTTCATTGAATACCCAAAAATACAATAAGTCCGCTGGAATTAACAACATCGCAACTTCCTTTTTTCAATGTTTATGATTAATATTGTATAAATAATTGATAAAACGTATAACCATGAAACAGTTCTTCAAGTTTATGTTCGCCTCTATGCTGGGCACGATCCTGACTTTTATTGTGATTTTCTTCATCTTTCTGGGCATTATAAGTTCACTGGTTGCTTTGACAGAAAAGCAAACGGTTGCTGTTGCTGATAAAACACTTCTCCATATGAAACTCACGAAACCTATCAGCGACCGGACTCCGGTTGAACCCTTCGGTATATTTGATATGGTCTCCCGGGAATTTGTTAAACCTTTGGGATTGAATGATATCCTTAAGAATATTGACAGGGCTTCAAGGGATGACAGGATTCCTGGTATATACCTTGAATTAAGTAATTTGAACACAGGGATTGCAACGATCGACGAGATCCGGAATGCACTCTTGGAATTTAAGACATCAGGGAAATTTATTATTTGTTATTCCGAAGGATTGTCGCAGGGTGCGTATTATCTGGCAACTGTTGCTGATGAGATCTATATGAACCCGGAAGGTTTTGTGGATTTCAGAGGACTGATGGCCGAGGTAATGTTTCTTAAAGGAACCCTGGATAAACTCGAGATCGAACCCCAGATCATCAGACATGGTAAATACAAAAGTGCTGTGGAACCTTTCATGAGGAAGGACCTTAGTGAATCTAACAGGGAACAGCTTGGAGCCGTCATCGGAAGTCTCTGGGATGATTATTTGGATAAAGTATCAGAAGCAAGGGGGAAAAGCCCGTCTGCCCTTAATGAATATGCGGATGACCTGGCATTATTTGAAGCTGGAATAGCATTGGATTATGGTTTTGTTGATGCCTTACTGTACTTCGACGAGTTCTATGATAAGCTGAAATCAAAGATGGAACTTGACGAAGATGCCAAGATCAGGAAAATATCGATTGGTAGTTATACACGGGCAAGCCGGTTCGGGAAGAAAAAGACCTTTGAGCGGGACAGAATTGCAGTTATCTATGCCATTGGGCCGATCATGACAGGTAAAGGTTCGGATGAAGTGATAGGTTCCGACCGTATCGCCGGAGCAATCCGTAAAGCCAGGAAGGATGACAATGTCAAAGCCATCGTTATGCGGGTTAACTCTCCCGGTGGAGATGCCTTAGCATCCGATATTATCCTCAGAGAGGCGTTGCTGGCGAAAGAAGAAAAGCCTTTTATTGTTTCCATGGGTAATGTGGCTGCCTCTGGTGGCTATTGGATTTCCTGTGGCGCCGACAAGATCATTGCAGATCCCTATACCATAACCGGTTCAATTGGTGTCCTGGCGATGATCCCGAATATGCAAAAGCTTTTTAACAACAAGCTTGGGATTACTTTTGATAATGTGAAAACAAATGATAATGCCGGTTTCCTTTCGTTATCATCACCCATGACCCCATACCAGCAAACCATACTTGAGAAAGCGATAGATGATATCTATCAAAAATTTCTGGCCAAAGTTGCTGCAGGCAGGAACATGACCACCGGACAGGTGCATGAGATTGCCCAGGGACGGATTTGGTCAGGGACGGATGCCCTTGAGATCGGATTGATCGATGAAATTGGTGGCCTTGAAAGGGCCATGGAATTGGCAGCTGAAATGGCAGAAATCGAAGATTACAGAATCAAAGAACTGCCATTGCAGAAAGATCCCTTCGAACAAATATTTGAAGACCTGATGGGCAACAGCCGCATTGATTCATACATGAAGCAGGAACTCGGTGAGTATTATACCTACTACCAATACTTGCAGTCCATTAACAATGGAAATGTAATTCAGGCCAGGCTGCCGTTTGTACTTAGAATATTTTAATGTGATCGGTGATCTGATTCCCGTTCACCGTTCACCGTTCACTGTTCACCGTTCACCGTTCACTCATTTGCAGAATACTCCATCTCTGTCAGACGCTTATAGGAAGCATACCTCCATTTCGCATTCTTCTCAGCCAATGCATATAAACGCTTAGCTTCTTCAGGGAATGCTTTTCTTAATGAAGTATACCTGACCTCACCGCCAAGGAATTCCTGGAATTTATTCCAATCGGGCTCTTTCGAATCCAAAGAAAATGGATTCTTGCCTTCTTCTTCCAGCATCGGGTTAAACCTGTAAAGCTGCCAATAGCCTGATTCAACGGCAAGCTTGGTTTCGTATTGTGATCTACCCATTCCTATTCTCAGCCCGTGGTTGATACACGGAGAGTAAGCGATGATGATGGATGGTCCCGGGTAAGCTTCTGCTTCCTTGATCGCTTTGAAAGTTTGCGATTGACTGGCACCCATACCAATTTGCGCAACATAGACATATCCATAACTCATGGCCATTATACCCAGGTCTTTCTTGCGGATTTTCTTTCCGGAAGCGGCAAATTTTGCAACTGCACCAACTGGTGTAGCTTTAGATGCCTGTCCTCCGGTGTTGGAGTACACTTCTGTATCCAGCACAAGGATATTGATATCCTGCCCTGAAGCAATCACATGGTCTAATCCACCATAACCGATGTCATAAGCCCAGCCGTCACCACCAAATACCCAAACAGATTTCTTGACGAGATAATGCTTGAGGTCAAGCACTTCCCTGGCAAACGGATCATTAAGCTTCTGAAGTAAAGGAATGAGCTGATCTGTTGCTTCTTTGGATTTTGTAGCATCATGCATGCCTTCGATCCATGCCTGTATGGCTTCCCTGGTGCTTTTGGGGGCTTTGCCATTAACAGACTTCAACTTTTCGGCTATCCTTTCTCTCAACTTGTTAACGGCCACAGTCATACCAAAGCCATATTCTGCATTGTCTTCAAACAAGGAGTTTGCCCATGCAGGCCCATGGCCTGATTCTTTATGCGAACAATAGGAAGTTGAAGGTGCTGATCCACCATATATAGATGAGCAACCTGTAGCATTGGCAACCATCATACGTTCACCAAATAATTGGGTGATCAATTTTACGTATGGTGTTTCACCGCAACCGGCACATGCACCGGAGAATTCAAACAATGGCTGTGCAAACTGGCTGTTTTTTACAGTCTTTTCTTTGGGTACAAGGTTTTCTTTGTATGTTACCTTGCTGTCCATGTAGTTCCAGTGTTCCACTTCTTCCAGCTGTGAACCAAGCGGCTTCATGATAAGTGCTTTCTCCTTGGCAGGACATACATCAGCACAGTTTCCACACCCTGTACAATCTAATACGCTTACCTGGATACGGAACTGATTACCGGCCAGGTCTTTTCCAACTGCTTTGATGGTGTCGATACCTTCCGGTGCATTTTTTACTTCCTTTTCATTTAACAGGAAGGGCCTGATGGCAGAGTGAGGGCATACATATGCACACTGATTGCATTGAATACAATTGTCCGGAACCCATTCCGGAACGTTTACGGCAATTCCCCGTTTTTCAAATGCGGTGGTTCCCGGAGGAAAGGTCCCATCTTCACGGCCTACAAAGGCACTAACCGGAAGGTCATCACCTTTCTGGCTGTTGATCGGGTCACAGATGTTTTTAACAAAATCAGGGACATCCCTGTCTTCTTTCACATCAAGCGGGTCAACTTTAGCCCAATCTGCCGGAACATCAACCCTGGTAACATTACCACCACGATCGACTGCATCACGGTTCATTTTAACGATTTCCTCACCTTTCATGCCAAATGTCTTAACGATGGCTTTTTTCATTTCTTCAACAGCTTCTTCATAAGGGATCACTTCTGCGATCTTGAAGAAAGCTGATTGCATAATGGTGTTGGTCCTGGATCCCAGTCCCAACTCTTCAGCCAGCCTTGTGGCGTTGATAATATAAAACTGGATATCCTTATCTGCCATGTATCGTTTCATTGAGTTTGGAAGACGCTTTTTGGTCTCTTCTGCATCCCAGATACTATTCAATAAGAATGTGCCTCCTTTTTTCAAACCCTTCAGCATATCGTACTTTTCAAGGTAGGAGGGGACGTGGCAGGCCACAAAATCGGGCATGTTAACCAGGTAAGGTGACCTGATGGGTTTTTGTCCGAAACGCAAGTGTGACGTGGTGATCCCCCCGGATTTCTTGGAATCATAGGCGAAATAGGCCTGCACATATTGATTTGTGGATTCTCCGATGATCTTGATGGAGTTCTTATTGGCTCCAACAGTTCCATCTGATCCTAAACCATAGAATTTTGCCTCATAGGTGCCTTCAGGTGAAACATTTACTTCTGGAAGCAAAGGAAGAGAAGTGAATTTGACATCATCAAGGATACCAACGGTAAACTGATTCTTTGGCTCATTCATGGCCAGGTTATCATAAACTGATATCATCATGGCCGGGGTTGTATCTTTTGAACTTAAGCCGTAACGGCCACCCACGATCAATGGGGCATTCTGGTCACCATAGAACATGTTCCTGATATCCAAATAAAGCGGTTCACCATTGGCTCCCAGTTCTTTGGTCCGGTCAAGAACAGAAATTCTCCTGACAGTCTCTGGCAGCACATTCATGAAATATTTCTCTGAAAACGGACGATAAAGATGAACTGAGATCAATCCTACTTTTTCTCCGCTTTCTATTTTATAATCGATCACCTCTTTGATGGTTTCCGTGATGGAACCCATAGCTACGACGATATTTTCAGCATCTTTGGCCCCGTAATAGGTAAAAGGATGATATTCACGCCCGGTCAGTTTGGTGATTTCCTGCATATAGGATTCTACAATATCCGGGATAGGGTCATAGAATGGACTGGCGGCTTCTTTTGCCTGGAAGAATATATCAGGGTTCTGGGCAGTACCCCGTGTGACCTGGTTCTCAGGATTTAGTGCACGATTTCTGAATTCTTGCAATGCTTTGAAATCAACCAGTCCGCGCATGTCTTCATTGTCAAAGTATTCCACTTTCTGGATCTCATGTGAGGTCCTGAAGCCATCGAAAAAGTGAAGGAAAGGGATCCTTGATTTAATGGCAGCAAGATGGGCAATGCCCCCAATATCCATTACTTCCTGGACTGAACCGGTAGCCAGCATAGCAAAACCTGTCTGGCGTGTGCTCATCACATCACTGTGGTCTCCAAAGATGGAAAGTGCATGAGCCGCAAGTGACCTGGCACTCACATGAAAAACAGCCGGCAGCAATTCGCCAGACATCTTGTACATGTTGGGTATCATCAGGAGCAATCCCTGTGAAGCTGTAAAGGTGGAAGTCAATGCACCTGCCTGAAGAGATCCGTGCATAGCACCGGCGGCTCCACCTTCCGATTGCATTTCTTCTACTTTAACCTCCTCTCCAAAAATATTCTTTCTTCCATATGCAGCCCATTCGTCAATATATTCTGCCATGGTTGAGGAAGGGGTGATGGGATAAATACATGCTACTTCACTAAATATGTAAGCAACATGAGAAGCGGCATAATTACCGTCACACGTGATGAATTTTTTACTTCTGGCCATATGATTTTATTTTATATCTGCGTCCTGAATTCGTGAATTTCAATATTGGCACGAAATTAATAAAAACTTTTGTTTTTTTATCTACCTTTACCCATGTAAAAAATTAAATATTTTAGGAATAAAACAAACTGTAAAAAATGGATTTGACCACAAAGTACATGGGGGTTGAATTGAAGAACCCGATCATCGTCGGGGCATGCAACCTTGTTACTGACATAAAGGTGTTGAAGACCCTGGAAGAATCAGGTGCAAGCGCCATTGTTTATAAATCACTTTTTGAAGAACAGATCCACCTGGAAAATCTTGAGCATTACCAGGCTGAAGAGGAATATGCTTCCAGGCATGCGGAGATGTCAGGGGGAATGATGCCTGAAATGGAACATGCCGGCCCTGAAGAATACCTGAGTAACCTGAAAAAAACCAGGGAAGCCCTGGATATTCCCTTGTTTGCCAGCCTGAATGCTGTATATGAAGAAACCTGGGTTGATTATGCAAAGCAGATTGAAGCTACAGGTGTGGATGGGATTGAACTTAATTTTTATGCCATTCCCAAAGATTTTGATATTGACGGCCGTTCTATCCTGACCGAGCAGATTGATATTTTACAAAAAGTAAAGGAAAGTGTCAATATCCCTGTTGCCGTGAAGCTTAGTCCATATTATACCAGTATTCTTTATGCAATTGGTGAAATGGACAAGTTGGATGTAGATGCCTTTGTAATATTTAACAGGCTGTTTCAGCCGGAAATTGACATTGATAAAGAAGTTCATTATTTCCCATATAACCTGAGCTCACAGAATGATAACCGTTTGACCTTGCGTTATGCAGGCTTGCTCCATGGAAATATCAATGCGGCCATATGCTGTAATCACGGGATTTTCACTGGTGAAGATGTGGCATCAATGATCCTGGCTGGTGCAGATGTCGTACAGGTTGTCAGTACGCTGTACAAAAATGGCCTGGGGCAGATTACAACCATGCTTCAACATCTTGAGAATTGGATGAAGAGCAAGAATTACAAGTCATTGGATGAATTCCGGGGCAAGCTATCCAGAAAAACACTCAATGATCCCTTTATTTATAAACGGGCTCAGTATGTTGACATCCTGATGAATTCCGATGAGATTTATAAGAAATATCCCTTGAGATAATATCAAGGATGAAATAAAAAAAGCCTCCTCTCAAGAGGCTTTTTTTAACTTTTTTTGTATTCAACTGCGAATTTTCGCCCAGCCTCCATAGCATTCAGGTTCATGTTGATCATGTCTTCACCTTTGGTCTTAAAAATAGTCCTGACGGCATCTTTAAGGGTTTCATAACCCATTCCCAGATGCGCTGTTGCTGCACCAAGCGTTACAATATTGGCGGTTTTAGGTGTTCCGATTTCTTTCGCAATCTTAACTGCATCCAAAGCTACATGATTGCGTATTTTTCGAATTTCAGCCAGAAGTTCCTCCATATCCGGATAATCAGGTATGTTGACCTCCGGATTTATATTGGTGATCAGCCATCCGTCTTTGGAGAGCATATTCAGATAGCGCAAAGATTCCATTGGTTCAATTGAAATAATTATATCAGCCTTGCCTAAGGTTATCAGATCTGAAAAGATTTCTTCAGATGATATCCGCACGTGAGATTGAACAGCACCTCCTCGTTGGCTCATTCCATGAACTTCGGCCTGCTTAAGATACAGGCCATCCTGAATGGCTGCTGTGCCTATGGTTGCGGCAATAGAGAGAATCCCCTGTCCGCCGACACCAGCGAGAATTATGTCCTTTTTCATAATTCTAATTTTTTGATTTTATGCCTGGCTCTCATTCTCCGGTTAAGTGTTTGTATACATTCCCGCCTGGGAATAATCACGGAAACGCCCTTGTATTCGAGCTCTTCTTTAATGATATCCACATTCTCCTGGTGGTGTTTCCTTAATGGCTTAATTACCCTGATGTGGGCTTCATCTACACCGACACCCTTGCAGATATCTTCAATTTTTCCAAGTGCAGATGAATCCTGTCCACCGGTCATTCCCGTTGTTGAGTTGTCCAGGATGAATACGGTGATAGGGGACTTGTTATTGACAGCATCCAGCAATCCTGTAATACCGGAATGGGTGAAAGTTGAATCACCGATGGCGGCTACTGCTGGTACCAGGCCGGCATCGGCAGCACCGATGGCCATGGTAATGGAAGCCCCCATGTCGACACATGAATTGATAGATTCAAGAGGTTTGAGCGCGCTGAGGGTATAACAGCCGATGTCCGAAAATACCCTGCCCCTGGAATAGTCGCTCATGACAACATTGATGGCTTTAAAGGCATCAATGTGGGAACAGCCATCACATAATTTAGGAGGGCGGGTCCTGATCATATCCGGAATACCAAATGTCGCTTCATGCTTAATGTTGAGGGCCGCACCGACAAGATGAGGATTCAACTCACCGTCGCGGGGCAAGGTCCCGTCCAGCCTGCCATGCACAGTTTTTCCTAAATTCAGAATGCCCTTAAGCTGTTCTTCTATCAGCGGGTAACCTTCTTCCAGTACCAGTACCTTATCACAATCATCATAGATCCGGCGAATCATCTCTTCATGCACCGGGTACTGGCTTATTTTAAGCACAGGATATGGGAGCTTGCGATTGGGATAATTCTCTAACAGATAATTATATGTGATGCCGCAAGAGATGATGCCCAGGCTTTTATCTCCATCAGGAAAATACTGGTTAAACCCTGAAGTGGTAGATGCATCCATGAAAGATTCCTGTAAATCAAGCAGTTTCTTGTACCTCTTTCTTGCAATGACCGGCAGCAGTATGAATTGCATTGGGTCTTTTGGCAGCCTGACTTCATTCTGCTCAAGTGAGTTTTTGGTAAGTACACCTGACCTGGAATGCGCAAGCCTGGTCGTGATCCTAAGCATCACTGGTATTTCAAGTTTTTCCGATAACCCGAAACCATAATGTACCATATCATAAGCTTCTTGCTGGTTGGTGGGTTCCAGTACCGGGATCATGGCGAACTTTCCAAAAAAACGGGAATCCTGCTCATTTTGTGATGAGTGCATGGATGGGTCATCTGCAGAAACAACAATGAGACCACCATTTGCACCGGTAAGCGCTGAGTTGATAAAGGGATCAGCTGCAACGTTTAAACCCACATGTTTCATGCATACCATTACCTTCTTACCGGCATATGACATGCCCAGCCCTGATTCCATGGCTGTTTTTTCATTGGCTGACCACTGGGCCCTGATGCCCTTTTCTTTGGCAGCCTTTGATTGCTGTACATATTCTGTGATTTCGGTGCTGGGTGTGCCTGGATATGCATAAATACCTGAGATTCCGGCATCAATGGCACCCTGGGCAATTGCTTCATCACCGAGTAATAACATCTTTTGCATAAGTGTCCTTTGACTTAAGATATGATTAAAGGAGTGAATTACAAAGCTAAAAAAAATTTATAATTAATTTAATTAATTTAGCTGCCAATTCAAAAAGCCATGAATTTTCTTGCACATACGTATCTTTCCGGAGATAATAAATTTGTCATGATTGGCAATTTTATTGCGGACGCCGTCAAAGGAAATTCCTATACTAAATTCCCGGAGCAGGTGCAGTCGGGTATCCTCCTGCACAGGTTCATCGATACCTATACTGATAATCACCCTTTGTTCAGGTCCAGCAAGAGAAGACTTCAGGCGAAGTATGATAAATTCTCCGGCGTAATAGTGGATATTTATTATGATCATTTTCTTGCCAGGGACTGGAATGAGTATTCTGCAATTGATTTAAGGGATTTTGTGTCTGAGGCCTACAGCACCCTGATCAATCATTTTTTCTTATTGCCGGCCAGGTCAAAGCGCATCCTCCCATTTATGGTGAGCCAGAACTGGTTGGTCGGTTATGCTAATTTCAAAGACCTTGACCGCGTTTTTAAAGGCATGTCCAACCGTGTCAGAAAATATAATAGTGGTATGGAGCATGCGGTGGATGATTTAAAGAGAGATCATCAGCTTTTCCATGAGGAATTTTCCGCATTCTTTCCCGAATTATCGGATTATGTTGAAGCCAAGAAAGTGGAACTGGGCATTGAAGCTGAAAGCCATAAAAAAAGGGGCAGCTGATTGCCACCCCTTAAATCACTTCAATTGTTGTTTACTTAATCATTAACTTTTTCGTTTCAAGTGTCTTGTTGTCATGTCCAAGTTGTACATAATAGACACCTGAAGGGATCCCGCTGATATCAAACCTTTCGGTAATCATGCCTGCTTGCCGGTAATGCTTTGAACTGTGCATCACCTGCTGTCCCAACTGATTGACAATGGACACGTTTACTTTAGCATTTGTCTCGATGTTAAATGTAAGGGTCAGATTGTCGATAGCGGGGTTAGGGTAGATATGCATTGCGCTGATGAGCGTATTGCTTTCATCAATCCCCGTTGCACCTTCTCCATAGTAGGCAGAGGAAGGTGTACCTGCATCATCGGTCTGCAAACTGAATAATGGGGTAGTGGATGTAGCAGTATACCAGTTGTACATCACTGAAGAGGAGGTCGTTGCCTGAAGGAAAGTAGTGCCGAGATACATTGAATCAACTTGAGTCCGTTCTGATTTAATACGTAACACATTGTTGAAAGTGCCAGTGGGTAACGTTATGGTTCCATATGCATCTCCAGTAACAATAACAGTTCCACTTTGCCTGATATCAATCCCTGCAGCTATAAAGCCACCCTTGAAATCATCAGTGAAAGTACTGTTGTAAGTAAAGGGGTAGGTGATCATTGTTTCTATATCGGAATAAATATTCAAGATCACAACTCCTCCTGTGTCAGCCCCAAATCCAAGGGTATACATTCCGGAATTGTCTGCTTTATTATAAGAAAATGCAATTCCTCCTGTACTGAATGCCATGTCAGCAGTTGGGAAACTGCTTGAATAAGGTGTTGTACCTGGGTCAACGACAAGAACCTGCATCAAATCACCATTGGTCAGGGTTCCATAATCCCAGGTCACTCCAGCACCTGAAGATCCTGGTGTTAAGCCGGTGTGATCAACATATTGCATGTTGATCTCGTCTCCAATTGATGATGTATTTGTTGGATAATTTAATGTTGGCTGTGCTTGCATGGCGAATACACCACCTGCCATTAAAATGATAAATGTGTAAAGTTTTCTCATAAGGCTAAGTTTTTGTTAACACTATTTAGAATCATTCAAAAGTAATAAAATTTTATTACATTAACAACTATTTATTTTTACCTTTTGCTCATGAGTTTCGTCTATGATAAAAAGATAGTATCTTTGATTGTCAATTTGGATAAAAGGCTTTCCTATGGATGAACAGCAGCTTCATTACCGTATTGAACAATTGCGTAAAGTTGGTGTGTTTTCAGAAATTGAAGAACATTTGCTTAAGGAGATTGCTCCAATGCTGACCGATGAAAGCGTCAGAA
>JAUXCL010000095.1 GCA_030618905.1 Bacteroidales bacterium
CCATGAATAACAAGAACAAAATCCGGCCTGCTTACTTCCTGCCGGCAAGAGATCAGAAGAAAGACCAGAAGGGCCCCAAGGACAATCTTTTTCATAAGGATTTATTTTAAGAACACAGTAATTATTTCCTGGATATCATACAGGTCGAAAAGATGGCCTGAAGTCAGCAGGATCACAATAACGATGACCCACCTGACAAAGTTTACTCCTTTCTTAACGGCCAACCTGGATGCTACAAATGCACCGATAATATTCCCAATGGTCAGGATCAGGCCATAGGCCCAGTTTACCTGATCATTGATGAGGAACACGACCAATGAAAAGGGGATATACAGCATGACGACCATAACCTTGACTGCATTGGCCTTGACCAGGTCGTAGCCAATACCCAATATTAATGAAGCCAGCAACAGATAGCCTACACCCATGTGGATAAAACCGCCGTATACACCGATGAGGAAAAATATAATGATCTGCTTATACCCTATTTTTTTCTCCTGTAACTTCTTACTGCCATACAGCCATTTTTTGGGATTGTACAGGATGAATACCAACATCAACAGCATGATGACCGCCATGGCCCTTTCGAATATTTTTTCGTTTATATCCACTGCGATGAGGGCCCCGATGATGGCCCCGATAACGGCAGGGATGGCCAATATCCATCCTTTTTTGTAATCGAGCACTTTTTGCTGCCTGAAGCTGCCGGTGGCAGTAATCGTCTGGATCAGGATGGCGATGCGGTTGGTACCATTGGCAACAGGAGCAGGTAAGCCCAAAAACATGAGTACAGACAATGAAATGATTGATCCTCCTCCCGCAAGGGTATTGATAAATCCGACCATCAAACCGGCAACAATGAGTACGATTACTTCTCCCCAACTTATAGCGATTTCAAACATGACATTTATTGTTGATATTTATAAACAGGGATCTTCTTACCAAAGATCAGCACAATAACAAATAGGGTGATCAGTCCAAGCAGGAATGAAAGGATGGATGAAAATCCATAAGCAGTGGGGATAGTTCCAACAACAATAGACACCGCCCCTACCGTTAAAGCATAAGGCAGCTGTGTCCTGACATGTTCAATATGATTACATGAACTGGCCAGTGAACTGAGGATGGTCGTGTCGGATATAGGTGAGCAATGGTCTCCTAAAACAGAACCGGCAAGTACCCCGGATACGACATTATAAAATATGGCCAGGGTGCTTTGTTCATCCAGCCCATTATCAACAGCGATCAACCATGATGCAGGAAGTAATAATGGATAGAGTATGGCCATGGTGCCCCAGGAAGAACCGGTGGAGAAAGAAACCAATGCGGCAAGAATAAATGTTATTGCAGGAACAAGGTATGGCGATAAAGATATGCTGAGCATGCTTTGGGATATGAAATCTGCAGTATGCAAATGCTCTGTTATCAGGGCGAGCGACCAGGCCAGGATAAGGATAAGCACAGCTGTTAACATGGTCTTGAACCCACTGACCAGGCTATCAATGGTCTCTTTCAGGTTCAGGATCCGCTGTCCCATCGTCAACAGCACAGCTGCCATAACTCCGGAGATCGAGGACCATAACAGGGCTTTATATGAATCCGATTGCCCTACAATGACAGCTATTTTTTTCGAATAGCTCAGGTCTGCACTTGCCCAAAGGGCATTGTCCCATCCGGTGTATAGCAGCCCAGCTATGGTCCCAAATACAATCACCAGAACGGGTATTACAGCATTAAACCAGCGGGGTTTTACCTTATCCGGTAGCTCAAGATCATGCATTTGTGATGAAAAACCCTGCTGAGTCGAGTTCATCTCATTGGTCTCACCAGCTCGTGCTTTTCGCTCTGCCCTAACCATTGGGCCAAAGTCTACCTTCCTGAATATCAGGAATAAAATGAATATCAATGCAAATACTGGATAGAAAGAATAAGCCAGGGAATTAACAAATATAGCATATGGACTTGCATCAATACCAATCGTTTTAATACCGTCTTCTATATAAGATAACTCAGCACCGATCCATGTGGAAATAAAGGCAATTGCCGCAACAGGCGCAGCTGTGGAATCTACCAGGTATGCCAACTTTTCCCTGGATATCCTCAGGCGATCGGTCATAGGGCGCATGGTATTTCCTACCACAAGAGTATTGGCATAATCATCAAAAAAAATCAATACACCCATGATCCAGGTAGCAAATTGTCCGCTTACTGAATTTGTCGCATAACGGTTTAGTTTATTGATAATATCCTTCATCCCTCCATTACGGCCGATAAGGTGTACCATTGCCCCAATCAGCATAGAAAATATGATAATGGACAGGTGACTCCTTTTCTGTATGGATTCAAGGATATAAGTATCGGCGACAGACAGGATCCCCTGGAAAACAGCGATGATGAATGTGCTGCCCGAGTAATAGGCGATGATAGTGGTGCCGACCATCAAACCAGTAAACAAGGCTGAAAAGACTTCACGAAATATCAGGGCAAAAAGAATGGCAATCAGGGGAGGTAAAATAGACATCCACAGGGGGATAGGGCTTACATCCTTCTCAAATAAGTAATCATCAATTGTAATAACCAGCTTTTCCGAATCTGTAAATGTATATGGGATACGGGCAAACCCGTTTTCAAACTGTACAGGATAAACAGTACTATTTATGAGAACATGGGTGAACTGGCCAGGGGTATCTGGCTCTGCATGTATTTTCCTGATAGTGATCTTTGCTGAAATGTGCTGGACGATTATTTCGGGGAGCTGTACTTCATATTGATCGGCAGGGAGCTTATGAATTTCAGTTGATTTCCCGTTAAGGGCAAGGACTAAGAAAAAACAAGTTATTAAATAAAATACAGCTCTCGTTTTTAATATCATGCCAATGTTATTTATGCCCTAACATTTCTTTGATGGTTTTTTTGATTCCTTCCTTGTCATAACCGCATTCCTTGTAAAGTTCTTCCTGCGTACCTTGCTCAATAAACCTGTCGGGCACCCCAAGACGTTTCACGGTAGCATGAAAATTGTTATCGGCCATGAATTCGAGCACTGCACTGCCCAGTCCGCCTATGATGGAACCATCTTCAACGCTTATGATCTTGTCAAATTTACTAAAAATATCTTGCAGCAGCGCTTCATCGATAGGTTTGAGGAACCTCATGTCATAATGCGCAATACTGATCCCGTCATTTTCGAGTTCTTTACCGGCCTCCAGGATAAAGTTACCGATATGTCCGATAGAGATAACAGCAATGTCCTTACCCTCTCTTAAGAGCCTGCCTTTTCCGATTTCAAGTTCTTCCATTGGAACTTTCCAGTCAGGCATGACGCCACGACCTTTTGGATAGCGAATCACAATGGCTTTAGTATGATCAAGTTGCGCTGTGTACATCATATGCCGGAGTTCTCCTTCGTTCAATGGAGACGCAATAATTATATTGGGTATGGTTCGCAGGTAGGCCAGGTCATAAACACCATGGTGTGTGGCCCCATCTTCCCCTACAATACCCCCCCGGTCAAGACAAAAGACCACATGCAGGTTCTGGATTGCCACATCATGCAGGAGCTGGTCATAAGCCCTTTGCATAAATGATGAATAGATATTACAAAATGGGATGTACCCCTGTGTGGCGAGGCCGGCTGAAAATGTTACTGCATGCTGCTCTGCAATGCCTACGTCAAAAGCCCTTTCCGGCATTTTTTCTATCATAATATTCAGTGAGCTGCCGGTTGGCATGGCGGGTGTGATGCCCACAATCTTCTCATTTTTCTCAGCCAGTTCAACAATGGTACTGCCAAATACTGTTTGGTATTTTGGTGCTTGCTTTTCCTGACAGGGCTGCTGGATAATATTCCCTGTTTCCTTATCAAAATGGCCCGGTGAATGGTATTTTGTTTGTTCCTCTTCCGCCTTTTTAAAACCTTTACCTTTAACCGTGATCACATGCAGGATCTTGGGGCCCTGGATACGTTTCAGATCTTTCAGGATTTTTACCAGGTGGTTGACATTATGGCCATCCAGGGGACCGAAATACCTGAAATTATAAGCTTCAAACAGATTGCTTTTATTAAGGATCGTAGACTTGACCGCGTTACCAATTTGCTTAACGATTGCCCTTGTGTTGGTACCATACTTAGTTCCTCCTCCCAGGAGAAACCAGATCTTATCTTTTACTTTATTATAAAATTTCGATGTGGTAATATCGGCCAGATATTTCCTGATGGCCCCTACATTTTTATCGATCGCAATTCCGTTGTCGTTCAGGATCACCAGCAGATTGGCTTTGGAAACACCTGCATTATTCAAAGCTTCCATTGCCATTCCCCCGGTCATGGAACCATCACCAATAATGGCAATGTGCTGGCGCCCGTTGCGCTCTCTGAGTTGAGAGGCAACAGCCATTCCCAATGCCGCAGAAATTGAAGTGGAAGCATGTCCGGTACCAAATGCATCATACTTGCTTTCAGACATCTTTGGGAACCCACTGATACCCTTGAATGTCCTGTTGGTGTGGAAGACTTCACGACGGCCCGTCAATATTTTATGGGCATATGCCTGATGCCCGACATCCCATATTACTTTGTCATTAGGAGTGTCGAAAACATAATGGATGGCAACAGCGAGCTCCACTACTCCAAGACTTGCACCCAGATGGCCCGGGTTATGCGAGATCTCATCAATGATAAATTCCCTGACCTCTTTGCATAATTGTGGTAACTCATCCTCACTTAATTTTTTAATATCATAAGGATCATTGATCTTGCTTAGTATTTTTCCTGATGCAGCAGACATATGTACGAGTTATAGCAGATATTAAAGAAATCCCAGTTCCAGCCTGGCTTCATCTGACAGCATTTCCTGGTCCCATGGAGGATCAAATGTGAGCTCAACTTCAGCAGACTTTACGCTTTCTATATGTTGCACCTTCTCCTTAACCTCCAGTGGCAATGAATCTGCTACAGGGCAATTGGGACTGGTTAAGGTCATCAAAATATCAACCTTGTTATTGTCGTCAATACGAATTTCATAGATTAATCCCAGCTCATATATATCAGCAGGGATCTCAGGATCAAATATCGTTTTTAATTCCTGGATAATTTTTTCTTCCAGTTCTTTTTTTATCATAATAATAGTATTGCAAGTTATTGTTTAGCTTGCTCGCGGGCCTTAAATGCCATCGCATATAATTTAATCTGTTTGATCATGGATGTCAAACCGTTTGACCTGGTGGGCGACAGGTGCTCTCTTAAGCCAATTTTCTCAACAAAATCGAGTTTTGTTGCTAAAATGTCATCCGGTGCCTGATCGTTCAGTACCCTGATCAGCAAACTGACAATTCCTTTGGTTATAACGGCATCGCTGTCGGCAGAAAATGAAATTACGCCATTATCATAACTGGCATGTAACCAGACTCGCGACTGGCAACCGGAGATGAGGTTATTTTTGGTTTTATATTTCGCATCAATCAATGGTACGGACTTGCCCAGTTCAATAAGGTAATTGTATTTGTCCATCCAGTCATCCACCATGTCGAATTCTGAAATAATTTGCGCTTCAATGTCCTCGATATTTGTCATCGTGTTTTCGGAAAAAAATAATTACTCATTTGTTTTATGAAAACATTTTCTTTGTTGTTTCTATGGCCTCGATCAACAGGTCTATTTCTGATTTTGTGTTGTAAAATGCAAAAGAAGCACGAATCGTTCCGGGAATACGAAACCTATCCATCACAGGCTGGGCACAATGATGACCTGTCCTGACAGCCACCCCCATCCTGTCGATAATGGTACCCGCGTCGTATGGATGAATATCACCAATCAGAAAAGATATAATACTGGTCTTGTGATCTGCCTTGCCAATAATCCTGACACCATTAATGGATTCAAGCGCAGATGTCCCATATTGCAATAACTCATCTTCATATGCTGCGATCTGATCAAGCCCGATCCCTCTTAAGTATTGTATGGCTGCATCCAGTCCCAATATGGCTTCCACATTTGGCGTACCTGCTTCAAATTTAAAAGGCAGCTCATTATATGTTGTTTTTTCAAATGTAACGGTATTTACCATCTCACCTCCGCCCTGGTAAGGACTCATCTTTTCAAGTAAATCCGCCTTGCCATAAAGAACACCACCTCCCATCGGGGCATAAGTCTTGTGCCCTGAGAAACAGTAAAAATCACAATCAAGGGCCTGTACATCGATAGGTAAATGAGAAGCCGCCTGTGCGCCGTCAAGAAGAACGGGAACCTGATATTCATGGGCCGCTTTGATGATTTCCTGAACCTGGTTGATACTGCCAAGGGCATTGGAAACGTGACTGACCGAAACAATTCTGGTTTTCCTGTTTAGTAGCTTGTAATATTCTTCCAGGATGAGTTCACCTTTATCATTAATGGGGATAACTTTCAGGTTGGCCCCCATCTTATCACAGATCATTTGCCAGGGCACAATGTTAGAATGGTGTTCCAGGGCTGATATGATGACTTCGTCACCTACTTTAAGCTGGTCATCCCCAAAGCTTGAAGCAACCATGTTAATGGATTCTGTTGTTCCTTTGGTGAACACGACCTCATATAATTCAGGAGCATTGATAAACTGTTGCACATTCAATCTGGCTTTTTCAAATGCTTCTGTAGCAATCTGGCTCAGACGATGAACCCCGCGATGAATATTACTGTTTTCCTTTTCGTAGTATTGCTTTATCCTGTCGATTACGACCCTCGGCTTCTGTGTTGTTGCGGCATTATCAAAATAAACCAGTGTTTTATCATAGACCTTCTGGTCCAGGATTGGAAAATCACTCCTTATTTTTTCAATATTCAGTTCCACGGTAGGTTCGATTGATATAGGCAAAGATAATATATCTTATACTTTACTCATGTCGATCTCAAAAAGGATCTCCTTATTCGGACCTTCACAATGTAAAGCGCAGGTATCACAAATGTGCAGTTCACCTTTAAGTCTTTGCTTAACCATATCATCGATTCGTTCCCTGAGGGGATTGATGGATATTTTGTTGATGATTTCCCCGGCAAAAGCTTTCATCAATAAGAGGCGAGAGTTGGCTTCACAGATCCCTCGCGAACGAAGATAAAACATGGCTTCATCGTCCAGCTGTCCAATTGTTGCTCCGTGGCTGCATTTCACATCATCCGCATAGATTTCCAGGAAAGGCTTGACATTGGCTTTTGCCGTATCTGTAAGCAAGATGTTTTTGCTGTTCTGAGAAGCATTGGTCTGCTGAGAATCCCGACGGACCAGCACATGACCATTAAAGACAGCACTGGCCTCTTCATCTATAACCCCTTTAAACAGCTCATTACTATAACAATGGGGTTTAGCATGATCGATAAATACCTGGTTGCTGACGTGTTGAACACCATCCACCAGGTATAAACCATAGACATCCGCATTGGCTCCTTCTCCATCCAAGGTAACATGGGTATAGTTCCTGATTAAGCCTCCATTAAGCGTAATAGCACTGGTTGTAAGGTTGCTGCCTGCTTCCTGGTGGAAATACGTTGAATTGATAAGCGAAGAACTGTTGTTGAGGTTTTGGAGCTTGTAATGATCCAGCGTGGCGTTCTCGTCCAGGTAGACCTCGTTGATTGAGTTCTTGAGTATGGCTTGCTCGTTTGTGGAATCATCACAATGAACCAGTTTAAGCTTGCTGTTTTTTCCCAGGATAATCAGGTTGCGTGTTTGCACGAACAAATCCTCATCATAATTAATGATGCTGACCATTTGAATGGGCTTGTCCACAACGACGTTATCAGGGATGTACATGAAGAACCCATCCTGGGCAAAAGCAGTGTTTAAAGCCTGGAACCCATTTTTGTCAAGCTCTGCATATTTACCATAATGTTGTTCAAAAAAGGCTGGATATTTGACCATGGCACTGGCCAGACTACCAATGATGATGCCCTCAGGAGTTGTCCTCAGCGGCTTATCATCACCAATGTACCACCCGTTAAGCAGCGAGATCTGATCGGTGTCAAAATCATGAATTTTACAACGGAATATTTTATTCAGGTCCTTATCAGCGTGAGTCGGTTCGATAATTTGTTTAAAATCCCTGGAAAGGGTTTTTTTCAAATCTGTTTGCTTCCAGTCTTCCAGGTCTTTGCCAGGGAAGCCTATGTTTTTGAATATGTTGAATGCTTTATGACGAAGAGCAACAACGTGGGGAGTGCTGTATTTGGAGATAGCACCCTCGTTGCTTTCAAAAGCATTGATTAAATTTCTCTGTAATGTTTCTATGGTCATTTTAGTTTGAATATGGCATATCAATTCAACACTTAAGCATCCTTTTTGATCCAGTCATAACCTTTTTCTTCCAGCTCCATGGCCAGTTCTTTTCCACCTGACTTGACGATCTTCCCATTAAATAACACATGAACAAAGTCCGG
>JAUXCL010000179.1 GCA_030618905.1 Bacteroidales bacterium
TTCCATCCATCAGGTAGCTTTTTCCCATGGCAAGCATCTTGTTCAGATTAGGTTCCAGGTGAATGGCAATCTGCCCGATAAATTGTGTCTTGGCCCCTTTGAGTTGGAGGGTGCCCAGCTTTTTATCTCTTAGCTTTTTTAATTCATTGTGTACCAGTTTGATCGTCCGGTTCATGGTGCCATTCGTGGTGCCCATGTATATTCCCCAGATCCCGGTATCGGTGTATGATTGAAAGGTAGACTCGATATGGTACGTGAACCCGTATTTCTCCCTGATCATCAGGTTGAGCCTGGAATTCAAGCCTGGTCCTCCGAGAATATTGTTCAGCAGGGAAAAAGTGATCCTTTTGGGATCCTGCATGGAATAGGCTTTATTGCCCATCATGCAATGATTCTGGAAACTATTTTTCTCCAGCACTTTACCGGATGGCTGGTAGCCATTGAATAATTCACGTGCTGCTCTTTGACCATTGGGTAATGTCGTGTTGAAATATTTTTCTGCCAGGCGGGTGACCTTCTTCAAACTGATCTTACCCACAGAGCATATGACCATCTCCTCCGTCCTGTAATTCTTCCGGATAAATTCCAGGATATTTTCCCGTTGGAAGCGTTTGATCACCTCGGGTTCTCCGAGTATGTTACGGCTTAACGGGTGGCCGTTAAAAATCTGCTTTTCAAATTCGTCATAAATATGCTCAAAAGGAGTATCCAGGTAGGAGTTGATCTCATCGATGATCACATCTTTTTCCTTTTCAATTTCTTTTGCAGGAAAAACAGAATTGAAGCTGATGTCGGATATCAGCTCGAACGCCCGCTCATAATAATTGCGCAGAAAAGAGGCGAAAATACAGGTGTATTCTTTGGTGGTAAAAGCATTCAGGTCGCCACCAACACTTTCCAGGCGGCTCAGCACATGATATGCTTTTCGCTTTTTGGTTCCCTTGAAAATGCTGTGCTCAATGAAATGGGCCATGCCGTTCTCAGGATCCAGTTCATCCCTCGAACCCGTATTGATAAAGATCCCAAAATGTGCAATCTGGTTCTCCACCTCCAAATGCAACACCCGAATCCCATTCCCTAATGTAAAATCCTGCAATTCCATGCTTATCTATTAAATTCCTACCGCCTACCGCCTACTGCCTACTGCCTACTGCCCACTGCCTACCGCCTACCGCCTACCGCCTACCGCCTACTGCCTACCGTCTACCGGATACCGCTCATCAAAATAAACCCAGAAAAGCGGCATATTAAACTCCTGCTGGCCAAGCTTAACCATTATTATCGGACTGATACCCAGCACTTTTTTATCGATCGCCAGGGTTTGTTCATCCAGGGTCCATTCCTCCAGGAACCTGATCTTGGTAATATTATCGTAGTCCAGGCTTGTGATGATCATGGTGTCATATTCATCATAAGGCTCAGTGGTCCTGTGCAGGGTCTGGATAAGCGTGTCAATCCCAACCTTTTGAACCTGCTCCGGGCTCAGAGGATGGTTAAAGTAGTCGTAAGCAGCAATCTCTCCACTCCGGGCTTTTTCAATGATCAGCCTGACAAACTTTTCCCTGTCAGGTCCCACAATGTTTTCCACCCACCAATCCGCCTCCGGATCAGTGCCTTTGATCAACACATCGTACTGTATCCGCTCTGTTAAGTAATTCTTTTCGGCTGTCTTTTGTTCACAAGCGCTTAAGAAAACAATTGCTAAAAGAGTTAAGCCAAGTAATGTTTTTGATTTCATGGGTTAAACTGTTAAATTGTTACTCGTGATACGTGACGCGTGACGCGTGACGTCCCGCCTAAGGCGGGATAAACTGTTACGAGGAATTACGATTTTCGTTCTTCGTTCTTCGCTCTTACTTCTTTAAAAATAACACCTTTGTTCTTCCGCCCGTCAATCTTCACCAACAACGGCTTTTCAAACTTAAGGTGTCGTATAAACTCATCTTCATAAAAGGCTTTTATTCCTGCCAGGTAATCCAGATCATAGCTTCCATCATTGATAAAGGGATTGATGGTAAAATAGCCTACCTGGAAGGAGGTCAGGTTCTGAAAAAAATGCGTTCCCTGGCTTGGGTCAATCCGGTAGTCTTTAAGGCCTGATTCGACGATCACCCGCGCTGCCGATATCTGTGGCCACTTCACAGGAATTCCCAACCATGGGTCTGTTGACCCCCATCGTCCCGGACCGATAAGTATATAGTTCTTATCATCCTGGATAAATCTTGCATTGATGGCGTTAATCTTATCAGCAATTTCCTTGCTCTTTGCCGCATTAAATGTTTCCGGTTTGACATAAACCAGGTCATACACATCCTTGATGATACCATTTCCAAGTGCAGCATTACAGGTAATGATCGTCTCTGCTATATCGACATTTTCGATATCAACCTGGCCTAATTCCTCATTATCAACGATGGGCCTGATTTGTAATAAATTGAATACCCTGGGTACATCAGCCTCATTATTCAGATCAACAGCAAACTCGATCTCCACTGGCTTTCCCATTTCCCTTTCACCGATCTTCAGTACCTCATCCAATATCTCAGCAAGCGGGAAAGTATTGTGTTTGAGTATGCCAGAAAAAGTAATCAGTTTCTTGCCGTCATACTGGATCCCGTCACGGATGATATGATTCTGAAAATCATAGGTCGAAGCAACATACTTAATGGACTTGTCTTTTTCGGCCTCATTGATTTTCAATTTCAGGAGATTGATACTCTCATCAACACTGGGCTTAAAATGCTCTTCTTTCAGGTCCAGGGCATAAAAATATTTCTGTGTTTCCTTCAGGGTGCTATCCGGCGTATAAGTTTGTAAGATCTTCCTGGGATATTTTGGAGAAAATCTCAATGACGAACCACCATCAACAATATATTTACCCAATCCTAAAGCTATGTTAGCAATTCCGTCTTCAGATTTCTCAGGGGCGATGGGATAAAAATTGATTGACCTCGCAACCCCTGACAGGGTTGGATAAAAACAATCGTTGTATCTTTTTCCACAGACAGGCTGCATGACAATCCCCATTTTTTCTTCGTCGATAACATTAGATGTGGCTGTCATGTATGCTTTAGAATCCTTAAAATAGGCGGAAGCATATACACTTTTAATGGCAATACTTATCATCTCGATCATCTTTCGCTCATTAGTCCTGGAAACATTGGGAATCATATAGGTAGAATAAATCCCTGCAAAAGGCTGATAATAAGAATCTTCCAATAAACTGGAGGACCTGATGGCGATTGGATTCTCTGCCAGTTTCATAAAGGCATATAAGTCCTCATGAATATGAAAAGGAAGTTGTGCATTGATGAATGCTTCAAGGATTTCAGGATCCGGCTTATCGGAAAGCGCAATTTCATAAAGGTTGTTTTCCTCCATGAACTCATCAAAGATATCAGTACCGATCACGACGGTTTTGGGAATGGTAACCTGGATCCTGTCCCATTTACTGTACAGGCCGTTCCTTTTGATCATGGAATCCAGGAAGGCCAGTCCGCGTGCTTTACCGCCAATCGATCCCAAACCCATTCTGGATACGATAAAATATTCATCAAAGCGGTCTTTATAGAACTGGGCGATGACACCCCGGGCTTTTGACATGCGAAATTCCCCGATGGCATCGAAAACATACCTTCTGACTTCATCAAGGTCATTAAAATCCTCAAGGGTTATGTCTTTGAATAATTCTGCCAATGGGAACAGGGCACGGGCACGTAACCATTTTGAAAAATGGTTCCTGGCGAGATGGTACTTCAGGGGTTCATCAGGTACCTGGAAAACCTTATTCTGTAATGCGCGTAAGTCTTCAGCCCGCACAATTTCTTCCCCCGTTTCCGGGTTCTGGAAAACAAAATCACCAAAGGCAAAATATTCTTTGATGAAAGATTTCAATTGAATAGATAAGGTCTTGGAATTTTTATTGATGAACCCCACCTTAAGCTCCTTAGCATGTTTGGCATATTGTTTATCTGAGGATTGCAAAAGCACCGGCATCAGGGGATCATCCTTTTTGATCAGTTTGCTCAGCTTAATACCGGCTTCGGGGTCTTTTTTCCCTTCTCTTAAATATGAGATATCTGATATAACGCCAAGCATGTTATGCTTGTATTTTTCATAATATTCCAGTGCCTCTTCAAAGTTTGTTGCCAGCAGGATCTTAGGTCTCCCTCTCATGCGAAGCGTGCGCTGGTGCTCATTCAGGCCTTCGGTCATAAAAGTTAGCGACTGCTTGAAAATAATCTTGTAGATATTGGGCAGGTAACTCGAGTAGAAGCGCACTGAGTCTTCAACCAACAGTATCACTTGCACGCCGACATTGCTTACATCCTGGTCGACATTCATCCGGTCCTCAATCAACTTGATGATTGCAAGCAGAAGGTCGGCATTGCCCAGCCAGCTGAACATGTAATCGATGGCACTCAGGTTCTCTTCGCTAAGCTGAATGGCAGTCCTGCGTGAAAAGGGGATCAATACCACAATGGGGATGTCGGGATAATTTTCCTTAATCCTGTTGGCCCAGCTAAAGTCCCCGGTATCTTCAGCACTCAGCATGGTAATGATGAGGTCAATATGTACCTCCTTCATCACCTTATAGGCTTCTTGTTCACTGCTGGCCTGGATAAATTGTGGCGGGTATCTCAGGTTAAGCGAAACATATTCATTGAAGATCTGCTCGTCAATCCGGCCGTCCTCTTCCAGGATAAATGCATCATAGGTGCTTGATACCAGCAGCACATGATAGATCCTCTTCTTCATCAGGTTATCAAAGGAGATGTGCTGGAAGTATTGTGCCGGAAGCTTGCGTTTAAAGTTCTGAGGTGACATGGTGGATTCGAATTATTGCAAAAATAAGTAATTAAGTGACGAGTGACGCGTTACGCGTGACGAGAAAAATAACTTTTACTTTCCCTACTTGTTTCCTGCAATTTCTCTGGAGATAAAAAAGAAAATACATCAGCGTTTAATTATCTGATTCAGGGTAATGTCATTAGCGGTGATAGCATTGAGATATCTAAATGGCATTGATCCTGAATTCCTTCTGGTTTTCCGGCTGTGGTCCATGCAGGAAGTTTAACGGAGAAACCTCTAAGATCTATGGTGATTTGAAAGAACAAGGTATTGAGATCATCAGTATCAACAGTGATCAAAGCAA
>JAUXCL010000009.1 GCA_030618905.1 Bacteroidales bacterium
ATGTCCGATGATCTTATTATGATTACCGGTAAACTCAAAAACACTACCCACACTGAAATCCGGATAGATTACCTTGTTTTCATCCGGGGCTATGAAATTGGATTGATCAATATTTCCTTGTATAGGATCTAATTGATCCGAGAAGATTAGATTGTCCCAATCAATTCGTTTCTGGACAAAACCAGCTGTAATACCAAATTGCAGTACCATATTCTCCTCTATCTGAATACGGACAGATGGCATGAAGCCAAACATGGTGTTTTTAACATACCCGGTAGCTGCCCTGTCAGAAGTAAAGATGATACCGATACCTCCGGCGCCAGGTAAATTCCTGTCTGCAATATCTGCAGAAAAGCTATAGGCATTAAAATTGGCAGGGACCTTGGTCCATTGCCGCTGATAATTAAACCTGACTTTGAGTCCACGCGTTAAACCCACATAAGCTGGGTTATAGTAGGTTGGCGAGTTGTAAAACTGTGACCAGTTTAAGTCCTGCGCACTTATACTGCCCAGACCGAGGGCCAGCATAAAGATGGTAGCGTAAAGTTTCTTTTTCAAATTCATTTGGTTCAAGTGTTAACAGTGGGTCTAGGATTGCTTTATATCTATGCGAATACTTAGTAAAACTCTTATTATTCAACTTATTTTAACGAGGTTCAGGATCGATTTGTTTCATTAAATAAAGCCTGTTTGGCACATTTGCGGTATTTACGTATATGTTTCCGTATACTATGCAAGTATAGTGATAATCTTTAAATTATCCTAATCATTTAATACGATTTTCGTCATGTTTGGTTACTTCGAAATGTATTATATTTGATGCCTGCTAAATTATTTAAGCCCCTGGTTATGAAAAAGATTTCCGTATTTGCCGTATTTTTTATTTACTGCTCATTCTTAAGCTACATAAGCATCGCACAGGAAGATGGTCAAAAGAAACTTAGTTTCAAAGATGTAGTCCAACCAGGCATGTTTTATGCCAAGGGAGTCTATGGATTAAAATCCATGAAAGATGGCAATAACTATTGTGTGATCGAACATGATTCACTGAACGCCTATAGTTACAAATCGGGCAAACTGGCCAGGACAATTTTGACTACCAAAGAACTCATACCTGAAGGTGATACTGTGCCCCTTAAGATTTCGGGCTACACATTCAGTCATGATGAAAGTAAGATTTTAATCCCGGCCGAAACTGAAAGTATCTACAGGCACTCCAGTAAATCAAATTACTACATTTATGATATTTCAGCAAAGGAACTCAGTTTACTGTCTTCCAATGGCAAACAACGTCTGGCTGATTTCTCTCCGGATGGGCAAAAAGTTGCTTTCATCCGGGAAAACAATATCTTCATCAAAGATCTGAACAGCGGAGAAGAAAAACAGCTTACCACAGACGGAGAAGACAGAAAGATCATCAATGGAAGCACTGACTGGGTTTATGAGGAAGAATTCGGTTTCAGCAAAGCATTCTTCTGGTCACCGGATGGCAACAAAATAGCATTTTACAGATTTGACGAAAGTGATGTTGTGGAGTACAACATGCAAATGTGGGGTGAACTTTATCCTGAGGACTACCGCTACAAATATCCGAAAGCCGGAGAAGATAATTCCCTCCTTACCATTCATGTTTATGACCTGGGCAGCGGGCAGGTTGAAAATTTGGATATCGGAAGCGAAACAGACCAGTATATTCCCAGGATAAAATGGACACAGGATGCTTCCCTCCTATCCATCCTGAGAATGAACCGCTTGCAAAACAAGCTGGAAATACTGATTTTAGATACCAATACAGGAAGCTCCAGGGTGATCTACACCGAGACGAACAAATATTTCATTGAAATCACCGATGACTTAAACTTCCTGGATGATAAAAAACATTTCATCATTACAAGTGAACAGGATGGGTATAACCATATTTATTTGTATACCATGGAAGGCAAGCTTGTCCGGCAGTTGACCAGGGGTGACTGGGTTGTCAAAAGCATGATCGGATATGATGCAAAAAGAAAGCTTGTTTATTTTACTGCCACGAAAAGCTCCCCTCTGAACAGGGACCTTTTCACGGTAGATCTCAGCGGTAAAATCAAAAAATTATCTGAAAAAGAAGGCAATAATTCACCTAAATTCAGTGCAAATTATGATTATTACATCAATAATTTTTCAAGTGTCAGCACCCCGGCCTATATTACTGTAAACAATCACAAAGGCAAGGTTGTAAGGGTTTTGGAGGAGAATGAAAAGCTTCTGGAAACAACCAGGGAATATGGATTTTCCAGGGTGGAATTCTTCAATTTCACAACAGATGACAACGTAAAACTCTACGGTTGGAAGATACTGCCACATGATTTTGACCCCGCTAAAAAATATCCGGTATTAATGTATGTTTACGGGGGGCCGGGCTCACAGACTGTTGTAAACAGGTGGAGCTCAAATATTTGGTACCAGTACCTTGCACAGGAAGGATTTATGATTGTATCTGTGGACAATCGCGGAACCGGCTCCAGGGGTGAGGAGTTTAAGAAAATGACCTACCAGGAACTTGGCAAATATGAAACCATCGACCAGATTGCTGCTGCCAGGTACCTCACCACTTTTGACTATGTTGATTCCGGCAGGCTGGCCATCTGGGGATGGAGTTATGGGGGCTATATGTCCTCATTATGCATCACCAAAGGCGCTGAATATTTTGATGTGGCCATTGCCGTTGCACCGGTGACCAATTGGAGATATTATGACAACATCTATACAGAAAGGTATATGAGAACACCCCAGGAGAACCCTGATGGTTACGACGATAATTCCCCGATCAATCATGTCGATAAGCTTGAAGGCAAATACCTTATTATACATGGTAGCGGAGATGACAATGTGCATGTACAGAATACGATAGATATGGTATCAGCCCTGGTTGAAGCCAATAAACAGTTCGACATGCAACTGTATCCTAACAAAAACCATGGTATCTATGGAGGAAATACAAGATACCATCTATACAAAAAGATGACTGATTTCCTGATGGAGAACCTGAAGGATGAATAATTTTTGACAAATCCTTTGGCAAAATCGATTGTTTTGTATACTTTTGCACCCCGATTAGATTAATTAGAATAATAATCAATAAACAGAAAGAGGTATCTTATTATGATCATTATCCCTGTAAAAGAAGGTGAAAACATCGACAAGGCTTTAAAGAAGTACAAGCGCAAGTATGAGAAAACCGGAGTTGTAAAGGAGCTCAGGGAAAGACAAAAGTATACAAAGCCCTCAATAAAACGCAGGGAAGCCAAACTCAAGGCGATCTATGTTCAGCAGCTGAGAGATCAAAGCCTGGTTTAGGACCTCATTAAAAAAATATCTGAGAAGAAACTTTGTTTCAAAATATATTTTTTGTATATTTGGGATACAAGTTTTTTCTTTTTTTATTGACTGAATGTTGAAGGATAAGTTTATTGACCATATTCTTTACGAGAAAAGATATTCTCCCCATACTATAGCTGCTTACAGCAACGATCTGGATCAGTTTGTATCTTTTTGCAAGGGAAACTATGATATTTCCAGCGAGAAGGATATTGATCATTTTATCATCCGCTCATGGATCATCGCATTATCTGAAGAAGGGATCTCATCCCGTTCCATCAACAGGAAGCTTAGCTCCTTAAAATCATATTACCGTTTTCTGCTCAAAGAAGGATTCATTGACACTAATCCCATGCAGAAGATCACTGCGCCGAAATCCCGGAAGAACTTACCGGTTTTCATTGAGGAAGACAAAATTAATTTCCTGTTTGATGAAGTTAATTTTGGTGAGGGCTTTTCCGGTATCCGCGACAGGTTGATCTTGGAATTGCTGTATGCTACCGGCATGAGGCTATCTGAGCTTGTCAACCTTAAAGAGGCTGACCTGGACCTGGTAAACCAGACGATAAAGGTCATCGGCAAAAGAAAAAAAGAACGCCTGATCCCCATCATTCAACACCTTATAGTGCTTTTTACAAACTACCTGGAAATTAAACATCAACAATACAACAATAATATTGTTTATTTATTTGTTACAAATAAAGGGGAACCTATTTATCATAAAATGGTATACAGGATCGTTAATAATTATCTCAGGCAGGTCACTACAAAAACAAAGAAAAGCCCGCACGTTTTGCGGCACACCTTTGCCACACATATGCTTAATCACGGAGCGGATCTGAATGCCATCAAAGAAATTCTGGGACATGCCAACCTGTCGGCCACCCAGGTATATACACATAATACCATTGACAAATTAAAAAACATATATAAACAAGCTCACCCCAGAGCATAATCAATCAGGAGGAATCAATATGAAAGTTAACATCAATGCTGTACATTTCAAAACAGACCAGAAACTGGAATATTTCATTCAAGAAAGAGTTGATAAGCTTACGAATTATTACGACGGAATATTGGGCAGCGATGTGCATTTGAAACTGGATAATAATGGCAATCCCGAAAATAAAATAGCTGAGATACGGGTGATGATAAAAGGGTATGATTTATATGCAAAAAAACAGTGCAAGTCATTTGAAGAAGCAACAGATACTGCGGTTGATGCACTGAGAAAACAACTAAAAAAACATAAAGACAAATTGAAGAAAAAATAAATTCAAATTTTATTCAACAAAATTCAAAAAAATCTTTGTTATTATTTATTTAATTTATATTTTTGCAGACCTTTTCAAAAAAGGTCTGTTTTGTGTTTACTGACAAAGCTTTATGCCGATGTAGCTCAGTTGGTCAGAGCAGCTGATTTGTAATCAGCCGGTCGGGGGTTCGAATCCCTCCATCGGCTCTTGTTCTTGAATATTTTGAGGGAAATCAGGGGAGATTCCAGAGCGGTCAAATGGGGCAGACTGTAAATCTGTTGGCGCAGCCTTCGGAGGTTCGAATCCTCCTCTCCCCACGATTGGGAGTGTGAGCCTGTCTGACAGAAGACTGGGATGTGTGTGTGAAGCGGAAGTAGCTCATTTGGTAGAGCGACAGCCTTCCAAGCTGTAGGTAGCGGGTTCGAGGCCCGTCTTCCGCTCAGAAGCCATTGTAGCTCAGGGGTAGAGCACTTCCTTGGTAAGGAAGAGGTCACGAGTTCAATTCTCGTCAATGGCTCTAAACAATTAGGTAAAAAAATAATTCAACTTGGTCTAATACTTTATAATTAAACATTTTTCGATATGGCAAAAGAAACATTTAAACGTGATAAACCACACGTAAATATTGGAACAATCGGACACGTGGACCACGGAAAAACTACTTTAACTGCTGCTATCACATTGAACCTGCAGGATAAAGGCCTGGCAGAATTCAAATCATTTGATGAAATTGATAACGCTCCCGAAGAAAAAGAAAGAGGGATTACCATTAATACAGCCCACGTAGAATATCAAACAGAAAACAGGCACTATGCACACGTTGACTGTCCTGGTCACGCCGACTATGTAAAGAACATGGTTACCGGTGCAGCCCAGATGGACGGCGCTATCCTTGTCGTTGCAGCAACTGACGGTCCTATGCCACAAACACGTGAGCACATTTTGCTCGCTCGTCAGGTTGGTGTACCTAAAATTGTTGTTTTCATGAATAAGGTAGATATGGTTGATGATGAAGAGCTGCTCGAGCTTGTTGAAATGGAAATCAGAGAACTGCTCTCATTTTATGAATTTGACGGAGATAACACTCCGGTCATTCAAGGTTCAGCCTTAGGCGCTTTGAACCAGGAAGAAAAATGGGTTGAAAGTGTGTTTGAATTGATGGAAGCTTGTGATACCTGGATTCCATTGCCAAAACGTGATGTTGACAAGCCATTCCTGATGCCTGTTGAAGATGTTTTCTCAATTACCGGACGTGGTACAGTTGCTACTGGCAGGATTGAGCAAGGTGTCATCAATACCGGTGATGGAGTTGACATTGTTGGCATGGGTGCTGAAAAGCTAAAATCTGTTGTAACTGGTGTGGAGATGTTCCGTAAGATCCTTGATCAGGGTGAAGCTGGTGACAACGCCGGATTGCTCCTTCGTGGAATCGACAAAAATGAAATCCGTCGTGGCATGGTTATCGGAGCCCCTGGTTCTATTACACCCCACACTTACTTCAAAGCCCAGGTTTATATCCTGAAAAAAGAAGAAGGTGGCCGTCATACACCATTCCATAATAAATATCGTCCACAATTCTATTTCAGGACAACCGACGTTACAGGAGAGATCATGCTTCCCGAGGGTATTGAAATGGTTATGCCTGGAGATAACCTCAACGTTGAAGTTAAACTGATTGCCGAAGTAGCAATGGACAAAGGTTTAAGGTTCGCTATCCGTGAGGGTGGCAGGACTGTTGGTGCAGGACAGGTAACTGAGATCATAGAATAATAATATTGGGTTTGGTTAAGGAACCTGTGGGTTCCTTAATCACTCATATCATTGTATAATGATTACGGGTGTAGCTCAATTGGTAGAGTAGTGGTCTCCAAAACCATTGGTTGGGGGTTCGAGTCCCTCCTCCCGTGCAAAATATTAGAATAATGGCAAGAATTAAAATATTGGCTTATATAAAGGATAGTTATGACGAACTTGTACATAAAGTTTCCTGGCCAACTTGGAATGAATTGCAAAATAGCGCAATTGTAGTGTCCATTGCTTCCCTTATAATCGCATTTATCGTTTATTTGATGGATATCTCGTTTCAAACACTCCTGGAGCAGTTCTATAAACTGTTCTAAGGGGGTTCGTGCATTATAATTCTAATGTTTTGTTATTTGATAACAAATTATATTCCTGATTGGGCATTATGAGTGAACAGGTGAAAAAATGGTATGTGGTGCGGGCGATCAGCGGCAAAGAAAGAAAGGTAAAAGAATACCTTGAAAGCGAGATCAGCCGCCTGAAATTAGATGATTATATTTCACAAGTACTCATCCCAACCGAAAAGGTGTACCAGGTAAGAAAAGGGAAAAAAATCTCTAAAGAAAGAAACTATTTTCCCGGTTACGTTCTTATTGAAGTAGCTTTGGTTGGTGAGATACCCCATATTATCAGGAATATACCTAACGTTCTTGGCTTCCTCGGCACAAAAGGAGAACCAGATCCCATCAGGCCTGCAGAGGTCAATAGGATCTTAGGTAAAGTTGATGAGCTGGCTGAACAGGGAGAAGAAGTAAATATGCCCTATATCGTTGGAGAATCAGTGAAGGTGATCGACGGGCCATTCAACAGTTTCAGCGGGATCATTGAGGAAATCAATGAGGAAAAGAAAAAACTTAAAGTAATGGTGAAGATCTTTGGAAGAAAAACACCGTTGGAATTAAGTTTTATGCAGGTGGAGAAAGAATAAGTTATCAGGTAATACCATTAATTAATAAACGATAAGTTATATTTTAAAAATGGCAAAAGAAGTTAGCGGACTCATTAAATTGCAAATAAGGGGAGGCACTGCAAATCCAGCCCCTCCTATCGGACCCGCATTGGGTGCCAAGGGGGTCAATATTATGGAATTTTGTAAGCAGTTCAATGCCAGGACCCAGGATCAGCCAGGAAAAATTCTTCCTGTAATTATTACTGTATACAAGGACAAATCATTTGAATTTATTATCAAATTACCTCCGGTAGCAGTGCAATTGCTGGAAGCAGCCAAAATCAAAAAAGGTTCACCAGAATCTAACATAGTAAAGGTTGCATCAATTTCCTGGGACCAGGTAAGAACAATTGCTGAAGGTAAAATGCCCGATCTTAACGCATTTACAGTAGAATCCGCCATGCGTATGGTGGCAGGTACTGCAAGAAGTATGGGCATCAGGATCAAAGGGGCATCGCCGTTTGCAAAATAATAATAAACTGAACTACAGTATTTATAACGAGTAGGGAAATGGCAAAATTGACTAAAAAACAGAAAGAGGCTTTTGATAAATTTGACAGGAATAAAGTGTATCCTTCGACAGATGCTGTTGCAGTGATCAAGGATATTTCCAATTCCAAATTTGATGCTTCCATCGATCTGAATATACGTCTGGGCGTTGACCCAAGAAAGGCCAATCAAATGGTCAGGGGCACAGTAACATTGCCCCATGGAACCGGCAAAACGGTTCGGGTCCTCGTACTTTGTACACCGGATAAAGAGGAAGAAGCTAAAGCCGCAGGTGCAGACTTTGTTGGTCTTGATGAATATGTTGACAAGATCAAAAAAGGATGGACCGATATCGACGTAGTAATTACTATGCCCAGTGTAATGCCAAAAGTTGGTGCATTGGGCAGAATATTGGGACCAAGAGGGTTAATGCCTAATCCGAAAACTGGAACTGTTACCATGGATGTTGGTAAAGCTGTGAATGAAGTGAAAGCAGGTAAAATAGATTTTAAAGTGGATAAGTCAGGGATCATCCATGCATCAGTAGGAAAAGTTTCCTTTGAGCGTGACCAGATCATTGACAATGCGAGAGAACTCCTGCTGACTATTCTCAAAATGAAACCATCAGCTTCCAAAGGAACATACATGAAAAGTGTATTCATTTCCAGTACGATGAGTCCCGGAGTAAAAATTGAGCCAAAATCAATTTCCGTATAATTTCTTTGGCTTTAGAAAATAGGAATCATGAGAAAAGAAAATAAAAATCAACTTATTGATTCGCTGACCGATGCATTGGCAAACAATGACAACTTTTACATTGCCGATATTTCTGATCTCGATTCAGAATCAACAACAAAGTTGCGCCGCTTGTGTTTTAAAAATGACATAAGACTGCAGGTGGTGAAGAATACTTTGCTGCGCAAGGCAATGGATAAAGCGGATAGGAACTACGAGGAACTTTATGAAATCTTAAAGGGCCCCACTTCCATCCTGTTTGCCAAAGCACCTAATGCTCCTGCCAGGATGATCAAGGAATTCAGGAAGAAATCCGAAAGACCAGTATTAAAAGGTGCCTTCATTGAAGAGACGACCTATATTGGTGACGATCAGCTTGACTATCTGGTGGCAATCAAATCCAAAGACGAACTTGTTGGAGATATCATTGCATTACTGCAATCACCGATGAGAAACGTTATTGGAGCACTGCAATCAGGAGGACAAACCATCTCAGGCCTTGTGAAGACGCTTGGAGAACGGTCGGAATAATCAAAACAGATTTTTAATTATTAATTAGCATTTACAACTTTAAAATTTATAATAAAATGGCAGATATTAAAAAGCTCGCAGAAGAATTGGTTAATTTAACTGTGAAAGATGTTAGTGAATTGGCTGACATTCTTAAAGAAGAATATGGCATTGAACCTGCAGCAGCTGCAGCAGTGATAGCAGCTCCCGGAGCAGGTGCTGCTGAAAGCGGTGCTGATGAAGAACAAACTGCATTTGACGTAATCATCAATGCAGCCGGACAATCTAAATTGGCCGTTGTTAAATTAGTAAAAGAACTGACCAGTCTTGGCCTTAAAGAAGCTAAAGAATTAGTTGATGCCGCACCTAAAGCAATTAAAGAAGGTGTAACTAAAGATGAAGCTGAAGCATTAAAAACACAGCTGGAAGAGGCTGGCGCAGAGGTTGAAGTTAAGTAGTAGTTTTTCTGTTTCATGTTTGCAAATCAGATTATAAAAATTATTTACTACTAACTTAAAACCCTAAAACCTTGGCATCTAAAATAATCGAAAGAATCAACTTTGCATCTACTAAAATTCAGACTGAATATCCTGATTTTCTTGACATTCAGCTGAAATCCTTCAAGGATTTTTTCCAGCTTGAAACGAACCCGGAAAATCGTATCAATGAAGGTTTATATAAGGTTTTCAGTGAAAACTTTCCAATTACAGATGCAAGAAACAATTTTGTTCTTGAATTCCTGGATTATTATGTTGATCCTCCCAGGTATTCAATCGATGAATGCATTTCTCGCGGACTCACCTACAGTGTACCGCTGAAAGCTAAACTCAAACTGTACTGTACCGATCCGGAACATGAGGACTTTGAGACCATCGTTCAGGATGTGTATCTTGGTATGATACCCTATATGACACCAAAGGGTACATTTATCATTAATGGTGCGGAAAGAGTTGTGGTTTCTCAGTTGCATCGCTCGCCCGGTGTGTTCTTCGGTACCAGCCTGCATGCTAATGGATCACAGTTGTACTCAGCCAGGATCATCCCATTTAAGGGTTCCTGGATGGAATTTACAACTGATATTAACAATGTGATGTATGCCTATATCGACAGGAAGAAAAAGTTACCTGTCACCACACTGTTGAGAGCCATTGGTTATGAGAGTGACAAAGATATCCTGGAGATATTTGACCTGGCAGAAGAAATCAAAGTCAGTAAGACCGGATTGAAACGTGTCCTGGGACGCAAGCTTGCAGCCAGGGTACTACGTGCATGGATAGAAGACTTTGTTGATGAGGATACCGGTGAGGTGGTTTCGATCGAGCGTACTGAAGTGATCCTTGAACGGGAAACTGAACTGGAAGAACAACACATTGAGCAAATCCTTGATGCAGGTATCAAGAATATTCTTTTACACCGGGATGACATCATAACAGGTGATTTTACAATCATTTTCAACACCCTGCAGAAAGATACGGCAAACTCTGAAAAAGAAGCCGTTGAATACATCTACAGGCAATTGCGTAATGCAGAACCACCTGATGAAGAAACTGCAAGGGGAATCATCGATAAATTGTTCTTCTCTGATAAAAGATATGACCTTGGCGACGTAGGCCGTTTCAGGATCAACCGTAAGTTGAACCTGGATGTAGCCCGAGACGTTAAGGTACTCACCAAGGAAGATATCATCTCCATTATCAAGTATTTAATTGAACTTGCTAATGCAAAAACAGATATCGATGATATCGACCATTTGAGTAATCGTCGCGTCAGGACGGTTGGTGAGCAGCTTTATGCTCAGTTTGGCGTGGGCCTGGCAAGAATGGCCAGGACCATCAGGGAAAGGATGAATGTCAGGGATAACGAAGTGTTTACCCCAACTGATCTTATCAATGCCAAAACATTATCCTCGGTAATCAATTCATTCTTCGGTACAAACCAGCTTTCCCAGTTTATGGACCAAACCAACCCTCTTTCTGAGTTAACACACAAAAGGAGGATATCTGCGTTGGGTCCTGGTGGTCTGTCACGTGAACGAGCTGGATTTGAAGTTCGTGATGTGCATTACACACACTACGGAAGGCTGTGTACCATCGAAACACCGGAAGGACCGAATATCGGGTTGATCTCTTCACTTTGTGTTTATGCCAAGATCAATAAGCTTGGATTCATTGAAACACCTTATATGGTGGTCGATAAAGGCGTAGTCAAACCAAAGGAAGACCCTGTTTATCTTAGCGCAGAGGAGGAAGAGGACAAGATCATTGCACAGGCAAGCACCTTGCTTGATGATGATGGCAATTTTATCCGTGATAAGGTTAAAGTGCGTTACCAGGCCGATTATCCTATTATTGAAAAGGAAAAAGTCGACCTGATTGATATGGCACCTAACCAGATTGCGTCTATCGCCTCATCACTGATCCCATTCCTGGAACATGATGATGCGAACCGTGCTTTGATGGGCTCAAATATGATGCGCCAGGCTGTTCCACTGATGAACCCGGAAGTTCCGATCGTTGGAACAGGGATTGAAGGCGATGTTGCCAGAGACTCCAGGGTACTGATCAATGCAGAAGGTGATGGAATCGTTGAGTATGTTGATGCCGGTGAGATCGTGATCCGCTATACCCGGATGGATGAAGAGAAACTGGTTAGCTTCGATGATGATATCAAACACTATAAACTCACGAAATTTACCAGGACAAACCAAAACTCCTGCATGAACCTGCGTCCCATCGTGCAGAAAGGGGACAAAGTAAAACCAGGAGAGGTGCTGTGCGAAGGTTATGCTACACAAGGCGGTGAGCTTGCACTTGGACGTAATCTCATGGTGGCGTTCATGCCATGGAAAGGATATAATTTCGAGGATGCTATCGTTATCTCTGAAAGGGTGGTGAAAGAAGACATTTTCACTTCTATTCATATTGAAGAATTTACACTTGAAGTCCGGGATACTAAAAGGGGTGTGGAAGAGCTGACCAATGACATTCCAAATGTCAGTGCTGAAGCTACCAAAGACCTTGATGAGAGTGGACTGATCAGGATTGGTGCGGAGGTGAATGAAGGTGATATCCTGATAGGGAAAATTACACCTAAGGGAGAAAGTGATCCTACACCTGAAGAAAAGTTATTGCGTGCTATTTTCGGTGATAAGGCCGGAGATGTTAAAAATGCTTCATTGAAAGCTCCACCGGCTATGAAAGGTGTTGTTGTTGATAATAAATTGTTCTCCAGGGCTATTAAAGACAGGAAATCTAAAGCTAAGGAAAAAGATATATTGCAGGGAATCGATGATGAATTCCAAAAACTGATTGAAGAACTGAAATCCAAACTGGTTGATAAACTTACCGTCCTTGTCAGTGGAAAAACATCACAGGGTGTTTATAACAATTTCAAGGAAGTATTGATACCAAAGAAAGCTAAGTTTACCCAGAAGTACATGACCACTATTGATTATATGAATGTCAATCCCAATAAGTGGACCACTGACAAGAAGAAGAACGAGATGATCAAGCAGGTAATCAATAATTACGGCATCAAGTACAAAGAGATCCTGGGTATCTATAACCGCAAGAAGTTTGTCTCCACAGTTGGTGATGACTTGCCTAATGGCATTATACAGATGGCAAAAGTTTATGTTGCCAAAAAACGTAAACTGAAAGTTGGTGATAAAATGTCAGGGCGACACGGTAATAAAGGTATCGTTGCCAAGATCGTACGTGAAGAAGACATGCCCTTCCTGGAAGATGGAACTCCTGTGGATATTGTACTTAATCCTCTCGGTGTACCATCCAGGATGAACCTTGGACAAATCTATGAAACAGTACTCGGTTGGGCAGGTATAAGACTGGGAATGAAATTTTCTTCTCCAATCTTTGACGGAGCAACTTACGAACAGATCAATGAGTTGATGAACAAGGCTAAACTGCCACTTGATGGCAAGGTTTACCTCTATAACGGAGAAACAGGAGATCGTTTCGACCAGGCTACAACTGTAGGATACATTTACATGCTTAAGCTACACCACATGGTTGACGATAAGATGCACGCCAGGTCAATCGGACCATATTCCCTGATCACTCAACAACCCCTTGGTGGTAAAGCACAATTTGGGGGACAGCGATTTGGCGAGATGGAAGTCTGGGCTCTTGAGGCCTTTGGTGCAGCGAATGTCCTCCAGGAAATCTTAACCGTCAAATCTGACGACGTCCAGGGCCGTGCGAAAGCATATGAAGCCCTTGTCAAAGGTGAAAACATGTCAAAACCAGGTGTCCCCGAATCATTTAACGTGCTGGTGCACGAACTGAAAGGCCTGGGTCTTAATGTTTCATTTGAGTGAGCGGTTGGACCTTAATGGTTTCAACGTATGGATCAAATCATCATAATCAAATTACTATAACATATGGCATTCAGAAAGGACAATAAATTCTCTAGTGAATTCAGATCCATGACCATAAGCCTTGCTTCTCCTGAATCTATTCTGGAAAATTCCTTCGGAGAGGTGCTTAAACCGGAAACGATCAATTACAGAACATATAAACCGGAAAGAGATGGCTTGTTTTGCGAACGGATATTCGGACCTGTAAAAGACTGGGAATGCCACTGTGGGAAATACAAAAGGATACGTTATAAGGGTATCATTTGTGACCGCTGTGGTGTTGAGGTGACTGAAAAGAAAGTCAGAAGGGAAAGGACAGGGCATATACAACTGGTCGTCCCGGTCGCACATATTTGGTTCTTCAAGTCATTACCTAATAAGATCGGTGCATTGCTGGGTTTACAAACCAAGAAACTCGACACCATTATATATTATGAAAGGTATGTGGTGATCCAGGCTGGTATCAAAGAAAGTGATGGTATCAACACCATGGACTTTCTGACTGAGGAAGAGTACTTCGATATCATCGACACACTCCCTCCTGACAACCAATACCTGGATGACAGTGATCCTGCCAAGTTTATTGCAAAGATGGGTGCTGAATCCATTCATGACCTTCTGGCCAGATTAGATCTCGACAAGGTATCTTATGATTTAAGGCATAAAGCCAATACTGAAACATCTCAGCAAAGAAAGCAGGAAGCGCTCAAACGCCTTCAGGTTTTTGAAGCCTTCAGAGATGGCCAAACCCGTATCGAGAACCGTCCCGAATGGATGATTGTTAAGGTTGTCCCTGTTATACCTCCTGAACTTCGGCCTCTCGTGCCACTGGATGGTGGCAGGTTTGCTACTTCCGACCTGAACGACCTTTATCGAAGGGTCATCATCAGGAATAACAGGTTGAAAAGATTAATTGAGATCAAAGCTCCGGACGTGATCATGCGTAATGAAAAGCGTATGCTCCAGGAGGCTGTTGATTCATTGTTCGATAATTCACGCAAAGCCAATGCGGTTAAAACAGATTCTAACAGGGCATTAAAGTCGTTGAGCGATAGCCTGAAAGGAAAACAAGGCCGTTTTCGTCAGAACCTGCTTGGCAAACGTGTTGATTATTCAGGACGTTCAGTTATCGTTGTAGGTCCTGAACTGGCCCTGAACGAGTGTGGACTTCCCAAAGCGATGGCTGCTGAATTATTCAAGCCATTTATCATCAGGAAATTACTGGAACGTGGTATTGTGAAGACTGTGAAGTCTGCGAAAAAGATCGTGGACCGTAAAGATCCTGTGGTTTGGGACATCCTTGAAAATATTCTTAAAGGGCATCCGGTTATGTTAAACCGTGCCCCTACCCTGCACCGTCTCGGTATTCAGTCATTCCAGCCAAAACTTATTGAAGGTAAAGCAATTCAGCTTCACCCATTGGTCTGTACGGCTTTTAATGCTGACTTCGACGGTGACCAGATGGCTGTGCACATTCCGCTGGGAAATGCAGCTATCCTGGAGGCCCAGATCCTTATGCTGGCCTCTCATAATATCCTTAACCCCGCTAATGGTGCTCCTATCACAGTACCATCACAGGATATGGTACTGGGACTTTATTACCTCACCAAGGCCCGTAAAAACACCAGGGAACATCCGGTCAAAGGCGAAGGGATGCAGTTCTACGGACCAGAAGATGTTATTATTGCATTCAATGAAGAGGTTATTGACCTCCATGCTGTCATTAATGTTATGATCGATGACGTGGATGCTGAAGGAAAGCCCATAAAGAAACGAATTGAAACGACTGTTGGAAGGATCCTTTTCAACCAGATCGTCCCTAAGGAATATGGCTATATCAACGAATTGCTGACCAAGAAATCACTTCGCGATATCATCGGAAACATCCTGAAAGTAACAGGTACAGCTAAAACTGCCAAGTTCCTTGATGATATTAAGGACACAGGATTCCTCATGGCTTTCAAAGGAGGACTGTCATTCAACCTTGGAGATGTTATTATCCCGGAAAACAAGCAGGAATTGATCTCTGAAGCCAATGCTGAGGTTGATGAGGTGATGAACAATTACAATATGGGATTCATCACCAATAATGAAAGGTACAATCAGATCATCGACATCTGGACACATACCAACTCATTGTTGACTCAAAGTCTCATGCAGAAACTCTCTAAAGACAGGCAAGGATTTAACTCTATCTATATGATGCTTGACTCCGGAGCCAGGGGATCTAAAGAACAGATCAGGCAGCTTGCCGGTATGAGGGGCTTGATGGCGAAACCGCAAAAATCAGGGGCTAAAGGTGGAGAGATTATTGAAAACCCGATCCTGTCGAACTTTAAAGAAGGTCTTTCAGTACTTGAGTATTTTATTTCTACCCACGGTGCGCGTAAAGGTCTTGCGGATACTGCCCTGAAAACTGCCGATGCTGGTTATCTTACCCGTCGTCTTGTTGATGTGGCGCAGGATGTCATCATTTCTGAAGCAGATTGTGGAACCCTGAGAGGATTAACAATCACCGCCCTCAAGAAAAGCGAGGAGGTCGTAGAATCCCTGTATGACAGGATACTCGGAAGGGTTACCCTGCATGATGTCTTCCATCCACAAAACGGTGAACTCATCATCCATGCCGGAGAAGAACTTAATGAAGATAATTCCAGGTCAATTGAAAACTCACCTATTGAAGCTGTTGAGATCAGGTCAGTACTTACCTGCGAATCCAAACGGGGCGTTTGTTCAAAATGTTACGGCAGGAACCTGGCTTCAGGTCAGCTGGTACAGGTTGGAGAAGCGGTTGGTGTGATTGCGGCACAATCCATTGGAGAACCTGGTACCCAGCTTACACTGCGTACATTCCACGTTGGTGGTACCGCTTCAAATATTGCTACTGCTTCTAAACTGATAGCGAAATTTGATGGTGTTGTCACATTCGATGAATTAAGGTCAACACCATACACCAATGCAGAAGGTAAGACATTCGAAATTGTTGTGGGCAGGTCCGGAGAAATGCGGATTGTTGACAAGAAGACAAATATCATCCTGACTTCAAGCAATGTTCCATATGGTGCCAATCTCTATATTAAGAGTGGAAAAACCATTAAGAAAGGTGAATTGATCAGTGAATGGGATCCATACAATGCTGTCATCGTATCAGAAGCTGCAGGAAAAATCGTTTTTGACAATATTGTTGAAGGCCGTACTTACCGTGTGGAATCAGACGAGCAGACTGGCCACCACGAGAAAGTGATCATTGAGAGCAGACAGAAAGCGAAGAACCCGACCATCACTATCGTCAACAAGAAGAATGAAGAGTTAAGGACTTATGATATTCCTGTTGGTTCACACATTATCGTGGATGATGGTGCAGATATCAAAGCCGGGGAAGCACTGGTGAAGATCCCAAGAGCGATCGGAAAATCAGGTGATATCACAGGTGGCCTGCCAAGGGTTACAGAGCTATTTGAGGCCAGGAACCCATCTGATCCGGCAAAAGTTTCTGAAATTGATGGTGTCGTATCATTTGGCAAGAAGCTGAAGCGTGGAAACAGGGAAGTGATCATTACTTCGAAGACCGGAGAAGAGAAAAGATACCTCATTCCAACATCCAAACAGATCCTCGCCCAGGAAAATGACTATGTCAGGGCAGGAACACCACTATCAGAAGGTGCAATGACACCTGCAGATATCCTCGCTATTAAAGGACCTATGAAAGTTCAGGAATACATCGTGAACGAGATCCAGGAAGTATATCGTCTGCAAGGTGTGAAAATTAATGACAAGCACTATGAGGTAATCGTACGCCAGATGATGCGGAAGGTTGAAGTGGACGATCCGGGCGATACCAAGTTCCTCGAAGGTGAGCTGGTCAACAAAATCGCATTCCATGATGAGAATGATGAGATCTTTGGTAAAAAAGTTGTTATTGAACCGGGTGATTCAGGCCATTTCAGGTCTGGTCAGATCATCAACTCCAGGAAACTCAGGGATGAAAATTCAGTACTGAGAAGAAAAGACAAACAACTGGTTGAAGCCCGTGATGCACAACCGGCAACAGCAAGACAGGTACTTCAGGGAATTACCAAGGCCTCTCTGCAAACAAAAAGCTTTATTTCAGCAGCCTCATTCCAGGAAACTACCAAAGTCCTTACCCAGGCAGCCATCCAGGCTAAAAAGGATGACTTGCGCGGGTTGAAAGAAAATGTCATCGTCGGGCACCTGATACCAGCAGGTACTGGCTTAAAGCGCTACCAGGATATAATTGTTGGCTCGAAAGAAGATTATGAAGTATTGGTAGAAGGAAAGAAAGAGGAGTCAGAAAGTTAATTACACCACAATTGAATTTTTAAATTATAGAAATATGTCTGATCAAGATAAAAAAAAACAGATCAACATTGAATTGAATGAAGAAATAGCTGAAGGCATTTATTCGAACCTGGCTATGATCACACATTCTAATTCTGAGTTTATTATTGATTTCATTAAAATGATGCCCGGAATTCCGAAGGCAAAAGTGAAATCAAGGATTATCCTTACTCCTCAGCATGCCAAGAGATTATACAGGGCATTGAAGGACAATATAGCGAAATTCGAGTCGATGCATGGTACCATAGAAATTCCTAAAGGCGGAGACATGATGCCGCCAATGAATTTCGGTGGACCCACTCCTGAAGCTTAAGCAAAAGAAAACCGGTTATGGAAAGCAATACTTTGATGGTATTGCTTTTTTTTATTTGATGACATTGAACCTGGCAGAAGCGTTAATATGATCTCCAATGATCTTCAAAACATATAAACCTGAGGGAATATTGTGAAGATCCATGAGGATATTGCTTGATGATACAGTGCGAGACTCTGATACCAGAACCTGTCCACTGGCATTCATGATCAATACTAAAATTGGCCTGGCCATAAGTTGTCCTGACAGACGGATATTTAAATGATCCCTGGCCGGGACAGGATACATATTCAGTATGGCAAGCGGATCTTTAGATATTGGCCCAAGACCAAGCGGCGTCTGGTTTTCATAAGCGCCAAGGTCAATGGTAATCCCTGCCAGGCGTGGATTCATGGCAATATCCAGGCTGGGTAAAAGGAATGCAAGCGTATCCAGCAGGCCTGCATCAATACAGGGAGAGCTGTCACTCAAGGCATAATTATCAGCTGAAAAATCTACAAAAGCAGGATTAATATTCATATTATGTTCGCCCCATATCAGGTTATATGCTCCTATTCCACCCACTTGATCCTCACCACCTTGAAAGTCTGTATAATCAATTTTTAATGTGGGGTCGATGAGAAAGTTTTGCATAAAGATCGTTTTTGCTTCTCCTGGCTCATCATCCCAAATGATGCTATTATAGAGATCGAAATCAGCGCCGGTAGAATATAATGCTGTACCCTCCCGGGCCATATTATCCGAAAATGTACTGTTGAGGATAAGACATCCTGAATACAAGGCAAAAATTCCGCCACCACCAAAACCCATTTCAGCATTCGCCTGGTTATGAATAAGCAATGAGCTAATCAGACTTAAACCTGACTGTGTATAGATACCGCCTCCATCATCGGCGGATATATTATAACTGATCTCACAGTTTTCTATTAGTGGAAAATTTTCATGCTGGGTAATAAAAATCCCACCTCCTTTAGCCAGGTATTGGTCGAAAAGTGTTTGATTATACCGGATGGTACAGAACTGGATATGTGGCATACTGCCCTCAAGCAAGGCAAGGCCACCACCACTTCCATTGGCAATATTGTGCTCAATAATGCAATGCTCCATAGAAACATTGCTCGTTTTATGCAGGATTATTCCTCCTCCACCTCCAATACTGACATTATTGGCGATCAGGGCATGACTTAAATGTGCATTTGAACTGTAAAAGTAAATCCCACCTCCAACCTGTCCAAGGTTATCTGATACTTCAATATCAATAAGATCTGCAGCAGAATTATGCAGGTACAATGCCCCCCCCCTTGCTGCTTCATTTTGCCGGAATACTGAATTTCTGATCAATAATGACGAATGCGCCAGATATACAGCGCCCCCGGATCCGGATTTGCATTGTGTAAACAGACAATGATCTATGGCAATGCGTGGGGAATTCTTAGCAAAGACAGCACCTCCAAGGCTATCAGGATGATCTTTAATGGCCTTGGTGATCTTGCAATATGAAAGTCGTGAACTATCCGGAAGAATCTGGACGATATCTATAAACCTGAGCCCCAGCCAGGCATTAATGGAATCAGGACATGAAAAGTAAATTGAATCCTGGATGCTGCCGCTGGCATTGAGGTGCCCATGAACTCTTAATTGGTACGGACCCATAAAAAGTATTTCTGTCCCCGGGTTAATGAGCAACTGTGTATCGACCTGAACGACAATATTACCCTGGATGAGGTAGGGTGAATCATCGGGTGTCCAGGAGCCAGCAACATTTCCGGCAGGAATGATGGTTTGTGCAAACACAATATTACCCTGCAATTGGCTGGCAAGCAGCAGGCATATGATAAAAATGGCTCTCATAAATCAAATACACTTAATTATTTTTACTTTTGCCGGATTTCGCTGATCAGACTACCACAGGCTTCAATTGATCGCCCAAGTAGACCAGGTATCTGCCAATTACATCATACCCCATTTCATCCAGGATTCTTGCATACCATTTAAGTTGCCTATGGTGCTTCGGGTCTTCTTTCCCTGTTTTATAATCCAGGATGACGCATTTTTTTCCCTGAAAAACAAGGCGATCCGGCCGGGAAGCTTCACCTTTCCAGAATATTTCAGCTTCATTCCTGACCTGCCATTGCTTTGAAAAAAATTCTGACAATTCCGGATGGCTCATCATTTCATCAAACCAGAATGAAATTTTTTCAGCGCCGGCCCTGTCGATGAGCCCCTGTGCTCTTGCTTCTTCTATTACACGTTCACTGTTTTCGGCATATTCCACCTTAGACAATAAGTGATGAACCAGATTACCCCATTCCCGGCTCTTATCAGGGCTTTCAAGATCCCAACTATCGGGAGCCAAAGTACTGATCAGCAAACGCTCTTTCCAGCTTTCTGAAATTAACCTTTTAAAAGTAAACACATCGGGCAGATTATTGTTTTCCTGCTCTGCTTTCTTTGATTCCTCACCAAATGTATAGGTCTTTTTGTCTTCTTCCCATACACCTGTTGCATGCAAATAATATCCAAAGAGCTGAGCAATGTTCTTTATTTCTCCAATTTTTTTTAGGACAGGTAGCTTACTGATGGCATAAAACCTGTCGGTGGGCCGGGTCATAACCACATATAAAAGGTTAATGGCATCCATGAAAGTCTGCGCCATTTCCTCATCATAAACATCTTCAAAGGAGGTATCCCGCAGCTGGCTGCTCATACTCAACAGTGCTGATTTCAACTCGGGAAAGTCATCATGATCGATATCTACCCAGATATTTTTCTTTTGTGCCCTGTTGAAGTCATCATCGGCAAAAGGATAAATGACCACAGGAAACTCCAGGCCTTTGGCTTTATGGATGGTCATGATTTGCACGGCATCCTGCCCCGAGGAAACGACAATAGATAGTTTATGATGATTCTCATCCCACCAGTCAAGAAAATCCATCACTCCTCCCGGAAACCTGGCAGCATACTCCAATATTGCATCCAGAAAAAACTGAAGGTAGGGGTCAAATTTCGATTTCAGGTCAAACAGTCTGATCAACTCCTCAACCAGCTCAAATGGTGACTGGTTTAGAAAATAGCGAATTGAAAAATGGATATGATGCTGCTCCAAAAAATCAGTGAATATTTTCTCCTGCGAAACTCTAGCACCTGCTGTATCCTTTTTCTCAGGATTCAGAATATCCATGAGTGAATAATGAAGTTCAGCACCAGGCAAATGACCGGAATCAATCAGGTATTTTGTCATTTCACACAGGGCGATACGGTCTTTGGAATTACTGATAAAGCGTAAACAGGCGATCAGGAAGTTAACTTTTGCAGAAGCACTCAGAAGCAAGGATTCTGATGAGATCACTGCATACCCTTCAACCAGTAAAAACCTGGCTATCATGCTGGCCTCTTTATTGGAGCGGCATAAGATTGCAATATCTTTCAGATAATAGCCATCGAGCATGATCTTATCAATCAGCTCCCGGACCAGGGTCAATGTGGAAGCATTATAGTCCTTCTTATCCTGCCCGTTCAAAAATTCAAAGCTGATGAAGCCGCCTGTTTTTTCCGGGTTCCATTCCTGGGCTACTTCCTCATATGCACCTTGCTTGCCCCCGGGCAGTACTTCCCTGATACAATTATAAAAATCATTATTAAACTGAATGATTTTACTGCCTGATCTGTAGTTTTTGTGGAGGTTTTTACTTTCCGCACTATTTTTCAATACCATTTCGCGCTGCAGGAGCACTTTATCCTTTTCAGCCCCAATAATTTCAGGCAAATTATTGAATTGCTCAACCTCTCCTCCCCTCCAGCGATATATCGCTTGCTTCCCATCTCCAACAACCATGTTAAATTGTCCATACCCCAGGGAATTTTCAAATAAGGGAATGAGATTGTGCCATTGAAGGATTGATGTGTCCTGGAATTCATCAACCAGAAAATGCTGATACCGTTCTCCCAGTCTTTCATAGATAAATGGTACAGGCTCTGTAGATACGATTTTTGAGATCCTGCGGTTAAATTCAGATATATGGAGAATATTGTCATTTTCCCTGAACTCATCAATAACCTTCTCAATCTCATTCAAGACAGCAATCGGATAGATATGCTTACGCAATCTCTGAAACAGGATATAATCATTATAATGATCTTCAATCAATTGCTGCATGGCATTATAAATGCTGATCAGATCCCGTTGTATAGCACGTAGTCCCTCCTGTTCGGAGCCTGTGGCTTCTTTATGGGCCCAATTCTCCTTAACAGCTGTCTGGGCAGCATAAGTTCCCGGCTGTAGATGAGTGTATTCTTTATTGCTGATTCGCAGCAGGTAATTATAGATTCCTGATCCCTTCCGTTCAAAACTGTCTTTTGTCAATCCCTGTTTATTGATGAGTTCCATTGACCGTATTGCCAGGCTTGAAATCTCTTTTTCAAAACTTTTAATCCCGGACAACATCTTCTCATCTATCCGGATCAGGTCTTTAATTTCCAAATATCTGAGTTTCTTTAAGTAGGGGAAGCTTTCATCCCGTATCATGATCTTTGCAAAATCCTGCAGGTCTCTTTCAATCTTCCAACTACTTTCCATATCTGTCTTTGATTCAATGAACCTCACCATGACGTTTGTCAGGTCCTTATCATGTCCAACATGGGATATCAATACATCAATGGCCTGTGCTATAAATTGGGTTTCATCCAGTTCAACGTCGAAATTCATTGGAATTTTCAGATCATGTGCAAAGGTCCGGACCACCTTGTACATAAAACTGTCGATAGTACTTATGGCAAATTCACTGTAATTATGCAGGATCAGTTCAAGGACCTGTGAAGCCCTTCTTGAAATCAAATCTTTGTGCAAACCTGTCTCATCCGTCAGAACATTCAGCATTACTTCTTCTTTTGTACCCCTGGCGGAATCTCCTTCGGCAAGGACCTGCAGGGTTTTCATCACCCTGTCTTTCATCTCATTCGCAGCCTTATTTGTGAATGTGACCGCCAGAATGTACCTGAATTTTTCCGGGTTCTCCAATACGATTTTAAGGTACTCTTTGACCAGGGTAAATGTTTTACCGGAACCGGCAGACGATTTATATATCACGAAACTCATCAAGGTAAAATTAAGAATTAATATTGTACTTTTGAGTATCATCAAACATCTGAATAATGAAGATCTACCGATTCTTTCTTAGCGTTGCTATCATTGTTATTGCTTTGCATGTTTCAGCCCAGCATGATAAGGATGAGTACAATACCCATTGGCACAACCCACCCGTTTCCCAGGGTAAAACCGGTACTTGCTGGTGTTTTGCCACCATTTCCTTTCTTGAATCCGAAGTTTACCTCAAAACCGGGAAGGAAATCCGCTTATCGGAGATGTTCATTGTTTACTGGGAATATGTGGAACGTGCCAAAGCTTTCGTCAATAACAGAGGGGATGTTTATTTTGCGGAAGGTTCGGAAGCTACCAGTGTGATAAGGATGATAAAAAAATATGGTATGGTACCTTTTTCAGCGTATCCGGGTAAGGCTGGTGGACAGGAGTTTCATAATCATTCCGTGATGTTCCATGAAATGGATAATTTTTTGAAGTATATTGCCAAAACAAATACCTGGAACACAGACCTGGTTACTTCCACAATCAAAGATATCCTAAACCATCACATAGGAGAACCCCCTGAAAAATTTAATTATAAAGGAACATATTTTACCCCTCTGGATTTCACTGATAAGATCCTGGAATTAAAGCCTATCGATTACTTCAGTTTCATGTCGACAATGTCACTGCCTTATAATCAGAAAGGTGAGCTTGTAGAAGCTGACAACTGGTGGCATTGTGACGATTACTATAATGTCAGTGTGGACGATTTCTATTGGATCATCAGAAATTCCTTAAGAGAAGGTTATTCGATTTGCTTATGCGGTGATGTTTCTGAGCCTGGATTTAAAAAGACCGTGGAGGCCGGGACCATTCCTTCTTTCGATATACCCTATGATGCCATTGACAAGTACTCCAGGGAATTTCGCTTAAACAATAAGACGACCACCGATGACCATTGTATGCATATTGTCGGGTACCTGGACAAAGGTGAAATGGGCTGGTTCTTACTCAAAGACTCCGGTGCCGGAGGTTTTGAAAGTCCGAATAAAGGTTTTAGATTCATCCGGGAAGATTATATCAAATTGAAAATGATGAACATTATGGTATACAAGGAAGGTGCACGTAAAGTACTGGATCAGATCATCAAGTGATTATAAATTCCTTTCATGGTATCATGGTCCATCTTCAGCTGATTTCGACTTCTTACGCATAAAATCAAACAATTCACTGAAACGGTTAAATTCTTTCCTGTAGAAGATGCCCACCCCCTGGGTATACGGAGAGATGTTCTCAAATGTATAAATATTGTTCGACCTGTTGAAAGCCCTTAAGCGTATCCTCCCATCAGGCCTCAGCTTATATTCAATATTAACATCCCCCACTATACTACTGGCATTTTGTGAGTTTGATTTGTTGCCCATGGTAGAAACACCAACATTACCGTCAATGATCAGGCGATCGTTGAACAGTTGTGTCGACAGGGCCACTTCAATTTCATCCTGGGCGATCTCGTCACCCGGAATATAGTTGATTCCCACATCAAAATCCCTGCTGATTTGAGATAACCAGTTACTGAGCTGGTTGGAGATCAGGTTGACTGATGAAGCACCCAGGGAACTGCCCCCGGAAGTATAGCTAAAACTTCCCAGGATCAATAAGGATATCATTTGCTGATTCATGGAACCTTGATCATTGGTATCGAGGACCGCGTATATATTATGTCTGGCTTCAGGTTCGACATTTGGGAAACGGATACTGAAATCAATCTCCGGGCTCGCCAGCTTACCTGAAAGGCCAATAATACAATCTACATTTACCCGTTCGCCTGCATAGAGGGCATCCAGGGTTGTGCTCAGGCCAGTCAAGGTTGTTTTTAGCTTATATAAGCCCTTGATCTTCAGGCCTGCGTTATATGGGTCTCCATCAAATGAGATTTTTCCTCCCTCCATGATATCAAAGCGCTTACGAATAAAATTCTGGATCTTGAACAAAAAGTTTCCATTGCTGATCACGTAATCACCTTTGATGCTAAAATCTCCTTTGGGATTAACTGACATCACTATCCTGCCCGAACCCCGGGAGTTAATATCTCCCATCTGGTCAGGTAAGAAAATTTGAATTTCGGCATTATTCGTAACATCCAGGTCAAGGCCCAGGTGCAAGCCGGATTCATCCTTTGGCTTTACCGGCCCGGGTAGCACGGCCGTATCGGGTCGGGCATCCAGGAATTCAATATAATCATGTTGTGCAATACCCATGCTTGCCCCCAGTGGAATAAAAACATCCGTTCCCCTGTCTGTTCTTGCTTTTACATTTATCGCAATATCATCGAAAGGCCCCTTAATTTCAATCAGGCCGGATCCGAATGCATCACCATAAAAAATCTCATTATGGTATTTACCTGTGTTAAGGCATATGAGTTTATCGGCATTGATGTCCAGATCCAGGTAAAAATCACTAAGGTAATCATGGCCAATTTTTCCCTGTATAGTGCCGGTATTTCCTAATGTATCATATATCATGATATTGTCAAAGTCGATGGAGGTAGCCGTAAAATTCAATTCATCAGCAAAGGAATATTTTGTGTTGAGATATTCAATACCAAGTTCTGTCCTCATCAATTTTAGCTTTCCGGTGAGTTCAGGCCTGGCAATGGTTCCATTAAGTTTCAGGTGCCCGGTGGCCACGCCATCAATGCTTGAAAAGACATCTGCGACATAGGGGTTAAAAGCCCTGATTTTAAAGTTCTCAATATAAGCGCTAATATCAAAATTTCTATCCTTTTCATCCGGGTAATATGTGCCCTGAACATCCATCGTTTTGCTGGCCCCAACATTTCCTGTATAGATGATATCAGCATCAACCTGAATGGCTTTATCATCAGGGTTCCAAATGGTATTTACCCTTGCATCTCCAAATTGCACTTCATTCAACACAAGATCTTTAACCATCAGGTCAGACTCAAAATGCATATTGCCTGCTAAAGCACTAAAATAAAGGTTTCCGTTGATCACGCCATCAACATCCATTTTGTCATTGTCGACCACAATGTCGAAATTCGAAAATTGCCAACGTTTGAATACAACAGACAGGGTATCATCAGGATCCTTTGAAATGACACCATTGATCATCAGCTTTTGATCAGACCCGATAAAATCCAAATTATGTAATGCCAGGGAAGTGGAATCCAGTACAATATAATTGTCCTTGCCCACTTTCCACGAGGAATCATTAACAAGCACTTCGGCATGCCTGATACTGGCAATCCGTAAGCTTGAGTCATCAAAAACAACAAATCCGGCAATATCACCGGAATTTTTCTCCTCAACTTTCAAATCATTCCAGGTGATATTGAAATCAAGGCTGTCATTTTCAGTTTCAGTAAGCAAGGAGAGATTATCAAGTCCCAGCTCCACATCATCTTGTTCTTCAGCCTCCTTAAAAACAAACCTTTTCACAGTGTTTTCAAATAGGATGGATTCCCTGTTTGCACTTAAATTGGATGACCAATCAATGAATCGCAAGCCCTTATAAATAATTTGATTCGATTTACCTGAAAAACTAATATCGCCTGATTCGGTGTTTAATGATCCTTTGAAGAATGTTTGAGGTGCAATGTTCAGATCCGGAAGAAACACATTCATAATGGAATCAGTGTTGTAAAACATCATATCAAATGTATAATCCTGAGCTTGCAGAATTGTGTCCGGTGAATAAATACCGATGTTTTCCAAAGATATGTATTGATCGAGCATCTTTAGCAGAGAGGGATACAGTTGAGCAAAGCGGTATTCGCCATTTAAGCTGGCGTCGACAATGTCTGAGCTTAATGATAGTTTTCGATGATTTGGATCTTCCTTTAAGGTAAGTAAAGTCAAGCGTTCAACAAATATCTCCCTGCCATCCTCAATATAATATGTACTGTCTATGTTCAGCCTGCCTTCAACATCATCAGGCTCATTGCCAATGAAACTACACCATAGCTTTGTACTTAAACGAATATCCGAATGCCTTTTCAGGAGATTCAGGTCGTAAAGCTTAGCATCCTGAATATCGGCTGCAAAATCAATAATAGGAATGGAGCGATTATAATCGATATTTCCTTTGAAGTCAAGTTTAAGCAGCTCATCAAAAATACTGACAAATCCATTGAATCGTTTTCCCCCGAGGACACCGGCGATCATGATCTTGTTGAAATTATTATTCATAAAATCCAATGAATCAATACTTCCGTTCATTCCAACAATGATATTATTCCCTGACAATCCGGAACCGTCAATGTGGGCTTCGAGATTCATTTTCCCCAGGTATTCACCGGCCCCAAGAAGTTTACCAATGTCAAAATGATGAGCTGTAAGGTCACCTTCATATTTAATATTGCCTGATTCCTCAGGTTGAAGATTAACATCAGTTGTGAACTGACCAATTGCTGTTTGAAAACTTGCATTTGTTACAAAATCATTATAAAATCCTGTAAAATCACCCGTCACACTTACCTGTCCAAATTGCTCAAGTATTGGTGAAACATCTATATGCCTTGTATTTCCGGGCAGTGCAAATTTTTCAACATCTGCCATAGAAAACTCCATGCCATCAATATTCAGGTTGATAAATGTTTCTTCTATATCAGGCAACCCAAACAATGTGATGTCTCCGTCGAACCACATTTTCTGATAAGCAAAACGCATGTTTTTACCTTTCAGGTTATCAACTTTTCCACTGATATCACCACCTATCCTGAATTCATTGTCCATCACAAGCAATGAGGAGGCATAGTAACCAATATCTTTCATATTCAGAACAGAAGGACGAATTGTCGATTGAATTTCAACTTCAGTGGGAAATTCGATATATGCATTCCAATCCGGATAATGGAAAGAAAAATCCAGGGAGAGATCAGATACTGGTGTTTCAAGCAACAATTCTTCGGCAATAAGAAACTTAGGGCTTACCCTGAATTGACCCGATAAGTAATTTACTTCAAAACCACAGCGATCCCTGGCTATGAGCTGATGAATAATCAGGTTAAATGTATCTTTCTCAATTAAAACATCTGATATCTCCAACACATCTATCTCAATGTCAAGATTGGTATAATCCATTCCCAGTGCTTTCCGTTGCTTTGTTTCATCAAGGTAGCGAAACCTTGAATTGTATAAATCCAGAGATGAGAAAGTGAATGTCCATGTATCAATGGCAAATGCATTGGTATCTTTAGGAGCAGGTTCTATGTTTTTTAAGATTTGGTGTACGTTCAGGGTGCTATCCTTCATGCGATGATACAGGCCGATACTGGCGTTATCCAATGATATCGAATTAAGGGTAAGGCTTTTCTGTGCATAGTCGCGCTTCCCGATATCCGCATACAAAGTTGAAGCATATAACAAGGTATCCTGATTCTGGTCTCTTACCAGCAAGCCTTCCAG
>JAUXCL010000074.1 GCA_030618905.1 Bacteroidales bacterium
GAATTCTTGCCAACAAGGGCTGTTTATGGGAATATTGATGGAGCAGATATCCGTGGCCGGTATCCGGAAATTGATCTTTTCAAAATAGAAGATATCACAGCAATGATGATACATATCGGAGGCTATCCGGGAAAATATAGCAGCAAGGCCAGGTCAGAGATCATGGAAAACAGGCCGGGGCTCTTCATATCAGGTCATTCGCACATCCTCAAAGTAATGCATGACAAGAAATATAATTTACTCCATATCAACCCGGGAGCAGCAGGAAGATTCGGGTCACACCCGATGATAACAATGGTAAGGTTTATTATTGATGGGGAGCGGGTAAGCGATCTGGAAGTATTTGAAGCAGCAAGGAGCCAGCCTGTATAATGGGTTTATCGCTTATCTGATGCGATCTGCAGAACGAATCAGTTTTTCATCTTTCATGATAAAACGGCTGGCCAGCAGGAAAAAAGCGAGTATGGCAATGGGAAAATAAATACCCGGTTGTGTGATGTATTCAGCAGTAGTGCCAGTAGCCTCCTCGATATCAGGAACATAAAAGAAAAATAACAAAACCAGGTACACCACATTTAACAATACGCCAAACCTGAGGATCCTGATCTGGGCAATCCTGTTCTTAAACAGAAATATGGTCACAAAAGCAATGAGGCTTATCAATCCCATAATGGCTATCAAGGGGATGGTGTTGATCGAAACTGTCATCGTGGAATAGTTCTCTATGCCGAATAACCCTAATACGATCCAATTTTCATCAATGCTGAAATGTGCAATTGGGAAGAAAAACGAAAGCAAGCCTGCAATAAACGCAAGAAATAAGAATATGGTTTGAACTCTCTGAATCATAATAATAAGACTTTTATTGTGAGAGATGCAAATATACTGGTTTTATTTAAAAATATTTTCTTGTGTATCCAAATAATTATTATATTTGCAGCTGATTAAGTTATCCCTTATTAATTTCTATATCAATTTCATATAAAATTATTACCTGACAAAAATACCTCTTTGGGTGTAAATTGCATTCTTGCTTCCTGCTTCCCAATAAAAAGTAAAAATTAAAAAATCTATTCAATGTACGATATTATAGAACTCAACGGAAAGTTAGTTTCTGAGTTAAGAGAGATCGCCAAGGGACTCAAGATTCCCAAATTTGACAAATTACTGAAACAAGACCTGATCTACAAGATCCTTGATCACCAGGCGTTAAATCCATCCCGGGCGGTTCTCGATAAAGAAAAATCCAGATCCGGTAGGCCTCCCGCCAAAAAGAAGGCCAAACCAATCAATGTTGACAACAAGAAAACAGATAAAGAAAATAAACCTGTAAAATTCTCGCCACCTTCAGGTGAGCAGCGACAAAACATGCCCAAACAGGCAAAACCCAGGCACGACAGAAAGCCAAAGACAGAAGTAAAACCTAAGACAGAAGTAAAACCTAAGCCAGAAGAAAAACCTAAGACAGAAGAAAAACCGAGAGAGACTGTTACTGCTGTAATTGAAACTCCGGAAAAAAGACCTGAAGTTCCCAAAAGGCATAGTGATGGTGATAAAAGTTACAGAGATCAGCGATATAAAAGCCAGGATAAACGTAAAGAGGAATTTTCTTTTGAGTTTGAAGGCATAGTGACCAGTGAAGGTGTTTTGGAAATCATGCCTGATGGCTATGGGTTCCTGAGGTCCTCGGATTATAATTACCTGAATTCACCGGATGACATTTATGTCTCGCAATCACAAATAAAGCTCTTCGGTTTGAAAACCGGAGATACGGTCAAAGGCAGTATTCGTCCACCCAAGGATGGAGAAAAATATTTCCCGCTTATCAAAGTTGAATTTATCAATGGAAGGCCTCCTGCAGAAATTCGAGACAGGATCCCTTTTGATTTCCTGACACCTTTATTCCCTGAAGAAAAATTTAATCTTGCAAAAAATCCAAACCCGGATGAAGGACAGTCGACGAGAATCATTGATCTTTTCACCCCGATTGGTAAAGGACAGAGGGGGCTCATCGTAGCCCAGCCAAAGACTGGTAAGACCATGCTGCTTAAAGCAGTTGCCAACTCTATTGCCTACAACCATCCGGAAGCTTTTCTTATCGTGCTGCTCATTGACGAAAGACCTGAAGAGGTTACAGATATGGCCAGGAGTGTTAACGCCGAGGTGATTTCATCAACTTTTGACGAACCGGCCGAAAGGCATGTTAAAATTGCCAACATTGTCCTTGAAAAAGCCAAAAGAATGACAGAATGCGGCCATGATGTGGTAATCCTGCTGGATTCAATCACACGCCTGGCAAGGGCATATAATACTGTTTCTCCTGCTTCGGGAAAAGTGCTGTCAGGTGGTGTGGAAGCCAATGCTTTGCAAAAGCCCAAACGTTTCTTTGGCGCAGCCAGAAAAATTGAATTTGGCGGTTCGCTTACTATCATTGCCACAGCGCTGACTGAAACCGGATCCAAGATGGATGAGGTGATCTTTGAAGAATTTAAAGGTACCGGCAACATGGAATTGCAGCTTGACCGTAAGCTTTCCAATAAACGGATCTATCCCTCAATTGATATTGTAGCTTCCAGTACCAGGAGAGATGACCTTTTGTATGACAAGGAAACACTGCAAAGGATCTGGATCTTGAGGAATCACCTGGCCGATATGAATCCGCTTGAAGCAATGCAATTTCTGAGAGATAAGATGAAGTTCACCCAATCCAATGAGGAATTCCTGGTATCCATGAATGGATAAAGGCAATTATTCTGAGTTTAATATTTCTTCACTTAATTTTTTCAGGTCAATCCCATCAAAATTACCTGAGCTCATCATGAGCAAATTGGAATTTCTCCAGTTTTGCTGAAGCAAGTAATTTTTTAATGCATTTGATTCATTAAACACTTGCAAGCCAGGAGTCTTGAATGCATCTATAATTTCCTCCACCGCAATAGGCTTGAGTTTCTTAAGCTCAATGGCATGCGGATTAAAATAAACGACAGGCAGGTCAGCCTGATCCATGGTACCGGCATAATGCGATAAAAAGTCTTTACTCAGGCTGCTGTATGTGTGCAACTCGATACAGGCAAGCAATTTACGCCCGGGAAACTGATTTTTCACTGCATTGATTGTCGCCTTCAACTTGGAAGGGGCATGGGCAAAGTCTGTATATATGGCAGTTCCGGCCCCCTTTGCGACCAATTCCAGGCGCTTTGCAGCCCCCTTAAATGTCCCCATAGTCTCAAGTACCTTTTCCATCGGGATGCCAAGCTGCTGACAGATCATTCCTGCTCCATTAAGGTTAGCCAGGTTATGGTCACCAAATATGTGCATTGGATATTCCCTGCCTTCATATGTCACAATGGTTTTGTCATCCGCTGATCTATGAGCGGGCAAAGCATATGGGATCTTATTAAGGTCCGGTCTGCTTTCAGCAGCCAGGCGTGATAGTTCCGGGTCTTCATTGAAATAGATCAGTGCTCCGTCATGCTCAATCAACTCAATAAAAATGCGGAACTGCTCCAGGTAATTTTCAAATGTTGGGAATACATTGATATGGTCCCAGGCAATACCACTCAGAAGTGCAATATGGGGCCTGTAAAGATGGAACTTAGGCCTGGGGTCCAATGCCGATGTCAGGTACTCATCGCCTTCAAAAAGCATAATGGGAGCTGTATCTGATAACCTGACCATGACATCAAATCCTTCCAGCTGCGCACCCACAAGGTAATCGAAATCCAGGCCCCGGGCTTTTAGTACATGCATAAGCATGGCTGTTATGGTAGTTTTCCCATGACTTCCTCCAATAACAACGCGCTTTTTCTCTTTAGCATGTTCGAACAGAAACTCAGGAAATGAATAAATGTTCAGGTTCAATTCCTTTGCCCGTTCCAGCTCGGGGTTACCCTGTTGGGCATGCATGCCCAGGACAACAGCATCCAGCCCCCTGTGGATCCGTTTGGCATCCCAACCCATCTTCTCCGGCAGAATTCCATGCTTTCCCAGACGACCTTTGGAAGGTTCGAAGATCTCATCATCAGAACCTGTAACTACATGTCCTTTATGGTGTAAGGCTATTGCAAGATTGTGCATTGCACTGCCCCCGATAGCGATAAAATGTAATTTCATGTACTGTATTCTCCTTTGCTGTTGAAGAACCAAAGTTAAATTTATTTTGTTACCTTTGTTTGTATAGCAGATAGATTTTATTTCATGGCAGACGTAGCAATACCGGAGCATATCCATAAGCTCAATAAGGATCTCCAAAACGCTGGCCCACAAGAGGTTTTGCATTATTTCCTGAATGAATACAAAGGCAGGATCGCCTTTGCTACCAGCCTTGGCGCAGAAGACCAGGTACTCACCCAAATGATAGCAGAAATTGACCCGGAATGTAAAATCTTCACTTTAGACACCGGCAGGCTTTTCCAGGAGACCTATGATCTTATTGAAAAAACCATGGCCAGGTATAAGCTCAGTATTGAAGTCTTTTTCCCTGACAGGAAAGAAGTCCAGGAAATGGTTAAATCGCATGGCATTAACTTATTTTACAAAAGCATTGATCTCAGGAAATTGTGCTGCCATAACCGCAAGATTGAACCATTGACCCGTGCACTGAACGGTATTGATGTTTGGATCAGCGGATTGAGAAATGAGCAGTCGGTCACCAGAAAAGACATCCGGGTGGTGGAATGGGATGAAAACTTTAAGCTCCTCAAGATCAACCCACTTAAAGACTGGTCGGAGAAGGGGACGTGGGACTATATCAAAGCGCACAATATTCCTTACAGCAGTCTTCATGAAAAAGGATACCCAAGCATCGGCTGCCAACCATGCACAAGGGCTATTGGACCCGATGAAGACATCAGGGCAGGCCGCTGGTGGTGGGAAAACCCGGAGATGAAGGAATGTGGGATTCATAAGAAGTGAAGCGGGAAGGGTGAAGGGTGAAGCGAAATTTCAATTTTCAACTTTCAATTTTATAAAGACCGGCAGGTGGTCGCTGTAGCCACCAATATACCTCGGGCCGGAATAGGTTCTGAAGGGTTTTATGCCAAAATATTTCTCATCCTTCATCAGGAGGAAATCCGGATGGTAAATCCATACCCTGCGATCAGGGATACAGATCTTTCCCCCGGGGTCCAGGAGATTTGAAGACACAAGGATCTGGTCGAAGACATACCATTGTGATTTGTATTTAATGCTTCCTTCCAATTTTGTCTTACCGGGATCTTTCATTAAGTTGTGCAACTTGGTATCATTTTCATATAGAAACCGCAGACTTTCATCATCTGGCTCATCATTAAAATCACCCATAATTACAATCTTTGGATCTTTGCAAACATGGTAAAGTGAATCTACATTTTCTCTTAAAATCCTGGATGCAGCCATTCTCTTCCGGCTGGTAAATGCATAATCACCGTATCGTGAAGGCCAATGATTGATAAATAAATGCAAAGTGTCCCGATTGCAAAACAAGCCTTTAACATACAATATATCCCTGGTTTTAAGGGTGCTGTCAAAGGACAAATGAACTGCGATATTATCTGAGTTCAGCACTGTAAAGTGCTCTCTTTGATAGAGCATAGCCACATCAATCCCACGCCTGTCAGGTGAATCAAAATGAACATAAGCAAAGGGCCAGGAAGCTAACGGGCTTTCTGTGATCAGCATGTTGAGGACGGCTTCGTTTTCAATTTCGCATAAACCAACAATTGCAGGAGGATTCCATTTACCTAATCCGATAATCACTTTAGCGGTTGTTTGCAGTTTATGATTAAGCCTGTTACGGTTCCAGCCTTTTATCCCCCAGGGTAAAAATTCATCATCCTCACATTCCGGATCATCATGGGTATCAAACAGGTTTTCGACATTATAAAAAGCAATTTTATATTCCTCTAACCTGGAACTGATTGATTCTTTCCTCCCCTGGGCACATAAAATGGCCCAGATCATAGCCAAAATGATGCCCGGAAGGAGATATTTTCCCCTCATTTTAACTTTCATTCTGCAAAAAAATTCATCACCCTGTATTCTTTAATACCGAAATTTACTGATTTGTCCTAAATATCTTACAATTAGCCCCTTATTTATCCCTGAAATAAATACTATCCGAAAAGCCGAACCAATTGAAAAAATGACCGTTAAATAGCGTAGCCCTAAATATATATTGTAGACAGATGATACTGATTTTAAAAATTTTATCAGAAAAGAGGGTTACCTTTTTAACATTTTGGAATAAATAACTGGACTGAGTATGCATTATATTGAAGAATCATTGCTTGAAGGCATACGGTTGAATGATACGGATACACTTGAGTATATTTACAAAAAGTTTTATCCATCAGTCAAGACCTTTATCGTGCTGAACAGTGGAAATGATGATGATGCAAAAGACATCTTCCAGGAGTCTATCATCGTAATTTTCCGTAGGTTAAAGGACGAAAGCTTTACGATCACATGTTCTTTTAAAACGTATATTTTCTCGATCAGCAAGAACTTATGGCTGAAAGAGCTGGAGAGAAGGAAAATTGAGCGGAATAAGATCCATTACAATGAGGAGTTTGATACATCGGACTGTGATATTGATGAACCGGTATCAACAGAAAAATTGGACAGGTATAAATTATACCAAACACATTTCCTCAGCCTCAGCAAGGACTGCCAGAAGGTACTAAGATTGTTCCTGGACAAGGTGCCACTGAAAGAAATTGCGAGCATTATGGGATACGCCAGTGAGAAATATGCCAAGAAGAGAAAGTACCAGTGCAAAGAAATGCTGATCAAACGTATTACAAACGACCCCTACTATAAAAATCAACATATAACGAAAACCTAACTTTAAACAAAACCAGTAGAACGATGAAAAACATTGAAAACAGCCTCGTTGCATTAATTGACCGAAAACTTAGTGGTGAGATGATGGAGGATGAGTTGAAGCAGTTTGATGAACTGTTAAACTCGGACCCTTCTGTTGCAGAAGACTATCACCTTCACATGGAATTAGAGGCTGCCATCGGGGAAACAGACGTGATGGATATCAGAAAAAATCTTGATCACGTCTACGAATCAACGCAGATCGAGAAGGAACAGCCTTCCATAGTCCGGTCATTATTCAGGAGTAAACTACACCGGATTGCGGCGGCGGCCTTTACGATTATCATTATGCTGGGCGCAGTATCATTCTTTTTGCTCAATACGCAAAACCCAGTTTCCAATGACAACCTGTTCAAGATTTATTATCAGCCTGATGCAGCATTACTGATTCGTGGTCATTCTGAAGACAAACTGCTCATTGAGGGATTCCAGAAATATGAAAACAGGGATTACTCCGGAGCATTGGTGATTTTCACTGAGATCCTCAGCAAGGATCCTAACAATATTCCTGTACAGTTTTATGCAGGTATATCCAATATTGAATCGGGAAAATACAGAAATGCATTGAAACCATTCAATTATATTGTTAGCCACAACCATAACCTTTATGTTGAAAAGGCCAGGTGGTATGCCGGATTATGTTATCTCAAGCTAAATGATAATGATAAGGCAATGGAGATCTTTAAGGAGATCAGCACCAGCAACAGTACGTATAAGTACAAGGCTAAGAATATCATCAAGAGCATCAGGAGCTAGCGCAGGTCTTTCTTCGTTTCATGCATATGAAGAAAGCTATTATGCATAACAGGGTCAGCCCGGCTCCACTTATGACAAACCATAAACTGAGGCTGTGACTGCTGTAGATAGGATCAGCCCTGCCAATACTCACATAGGCGGCCCAGAGGTAAGGGTGAGCTCTCAGCTGGTCGGCATTAGCGAGGTATTCTAATTTTGCTTTCCTGAGGGCTTCATCAATCGCATCCCCTTCTGACAAGAACTTATAAAAGCGGACCATCAGTTCGGAACCGGACCTGTCCTCAACAGCCCATAAGGTCATAATGATACTTGGTACCCCGGCATAGATAAACCCCCTGGCCAGGCTCATGATCCCCTCCCCTTTCTGCAATTTACCGTACCCGGTATTACAGGCGCTGAGTACCGCTAAACGGGCATTCAACTCCATATTGTATATTTCATATGTATTCAACAGGCCGTCATTATTCTCCAGGGTGTCGTTAGTCAGCGTGAAAACCAGCTGGGAAAACATGGGATTTTCATCATTGATCAGGGTATGCATGGCAAAGTGAAGGATGTCAAAGTTGCCCGCATGGGTCCAGAAGACTTCTTCAGTGGCATCATAATCGAGATAGATCTCAGCATCCAGGATCTCTGATATGCCCGTGATTTCTTCATTTAAATATTTAAGTGGTACCAGGTAGTCGATATAATCCCGGGAAGCCAGAAATTTTGCAGTATCGATCTCGTCAAGGTTTTCATAGGTGGGTGCAAAGGCCAGCAATTTGTTCTCCCTTGGTTCGACGTCACTTTCCTGGAAATACAACAAGGTGGCAGAATAGGAATAATTTACCTGGTTATTGTAGATCATGTATTTTAAGTCCCTGAAGTCCATTCTGGTCATGTCCGGTATTTCTGTCAATAAAGCTTCAAAAGGCAGGTAGCCCAGTTTGTCATCAGGAATAATGCTCAGCTTATCCTTTTCAATATGTTGATAGATGTCGCCAAATAATGTCTGGAAGAGTCCCGAGGAACTGTTTGCAAATTGCAGGTATTGCTCATAATTCGTATTCGCAAACTGGTTGTCCTTCAGGAAATTGATCAGAAAATCAAGCTGTTCATAAAAAACCGAATCAATGTCCTTTTTAAGCAATTCAATATAGTCATCCCTGATGACTGTAATATATAAAGCCTGGTCTGTAAGCGTATATTCCACGACCGCTTCATCAGAATCAAGATGATCGCGCACCTCCTGTACGGTAATTACCCTTTGATCGTATTTGAGCGCATAATACTCAGGAAAAGTATTTTGCATGTACATCAGCAGGCTGTCGTACTGTTTGCTTAAATCCAGTATTTTAAGCTGCCAGAGGTTGATCTTGCTGGAGTCTGCCAGGGATTTTTGCCTTTCCTCATAAATCTTTTTCTTGTAAAAGTCAGTTTCAGCAAGGACGTCCCTCTCCTGGCTTTGCACACCCACAGGGATACCATATATTTTTTTGTTTTCAACATCCGACAGTGCGGAAGAAACCAGGGCCGCTTTTCCCTTTTCTGCATACTCAAAGGCATCGCTTTTATACTGATCATTCCCGCTTGCCTGGTAAGCATGATAGGCAATGTCAATGGCTTCATTGAAAGTCTGCCGTGCATTATTCGTCAGGAAAAGTTTACTCTCTTCATTTAAAAAGCCCCCGCGGATCTTTGCGATCAGGTCGATGACAAGATCGTATGAACCCAGGCACTTATCAAGCACATGTCCCTGTGGGTCCGGGGTGTTGAAATAATATGCATTAAGGGTAGAAGCCTTCTCCCTGATAATGTTCAGCAGCTTGATCTCTGCATTTAATTCATCTATTCCGGGATTGATGAAGATATTGGTATCAGTAAATTCCCCGACAGAACAAATTAATGCCAACTGGTATTTTTCCAGGGCTTTCCTGTACTCCTGCTGTGTCCGGTAATAATTCCCTTCCTGAAGAAAGATATTGGCCAGAAATTGGTTCATTTCCCCGTAATTGCGGATAAAGATATCTTCCGCTTTACGGAAATAAGCCAGGCCTTCCTGATCGAGCCCCTGCAGGATCTTCAGCTGCCCGTAGTTGATGTAGGATTCGGCAAGCTTAAAGTAATCTTCTCCGTAATACCTGATCTTGTTCTGAATGGAAAGGCCATAATACTTCTCTGCCATGGCATACTCGCCCATGGCCTGGTAGACCAGGGCAACGTTGGTATAGGCACCGGAAAGTTGTTTGGGCTGGTATTCACTCTTGATCTCTATGCTTTTCTCAAAGGCATCCAGGGCATTCTGCAGGGAGCCCTGCCGCAGGTAGATGATGCCAAGGTTATTGTATACCTGTCCGATACTTGTCTGGTTTTCCCCGGTTTCCAGGAAAAGGTTTAATGCATTGTTGTAGTATTTCAGGGCCTGGAAATAATCGCCTTTGTCTTTGTATGTAATCCCCTTGTTATTGTATATACCAGCTAATTGAGCAATGTTATTATCATAATCCTTCAGAAATAATTTTTCTGCCGCATTAAAATATTCCAATGCCTGATCATATTTTCCTTGAACTCGAAAAAGAAGACCTAAATTATTATATGACTGGGCATATTCAGGATCTTCATTGATAGCTAAAAGGAAGAATTCTTCGGCTTTATCAAAATCGCCAATCATGGCATGTTGCCTGCCCTGCTGATGAAAGGATTGGGCAGGGGAATCCTGGCCCATTGCTTCGGTAGGGGCAATAAAAATACCTGTGATAAAAAATGCTATTATCACAAGAAAAAAACATGCTAC
>JAUXCL010000185.1 GCA_030618905.1 Bacteroidales bacterium
GTGCGGGAATCGTGGAGTTCGGCTTTGAGAGTTGGATTCTGGCTTAATGAATATGCGGTCATAATAAGAAATGATAGTAGTGTGAAATAAACTTTCATAATAACTTTGTGTTAAATCATATCATCAAGTTCAAGGTTCAAAGTTCAAGTTTCAATTTAGTTTGAAATTTGAACTTTGTCCATTGAACATGGAACCTGATATACGGGACTCCATCCTACGGGACTCCATCCTACGGGACTCCATCCCTCGTTAATTTACTGACTCACAAGTACTTCAAAATTATTCCCCTTAACACCAAGTGTAATAATATCGTCATTTCCGGAAAAATCAGCACCAAATTGGGTTTTAAATTCTGTCTCATCAAAGCGTCCTGGTAATTTGAAGGAAATGTCCTTTTGTTCAGCACTCTTGTTGAATACCACGATTACAATCTCCTCAAAATAAGTCCTTGCAATGACATATACATCCTTGCTGAGCGCCAATACTTCAAGATCGCCATACATCAACGCCATATTACCTGTGCGCAACGCAGCCAGCTCGCTAACGGTCTTCCGTAGATTCTTTTCTTCATCGGCCAGGCTTTCAAATCGCATCATGCGCCGGCTATCCGGATCATTGCCTCCGGGCATACCTATCTCATCCCCATAATAGATCACCGGTATCCCGGGAATACTCATGTTAAAAGCGATGAGCATAGCCAGCTTGTCGTATGCCAACGGATCGCCAATACCAATATCCCTGGTCCAGCCGGCAAGTTTGGAATCCTCTTCAAAGAGCAGGTCGCCGCCTGCATAAGAAGCAAACCTGCCCCTGTCCTGGTTGCCCGTAATGTATCCCATCAGATTATGTGATCCATAATAATCAAGGCTCTCCAGCAATGCATCATTCAATCGTTCGAAAGATTCATCAGGACGGATGATGCTCACAAGCGCTTCATCATACACATTAAAATCAAACTGCCCGTCCAGCATGCCTGAACCCAGATAACTGCTGATCAGTTCCGGGCTCCCATAGGTCTCCCCTATCTGGTATAAGTTTCTTTGCTCCGGAAGTGCAATCCCTGTTTTAAGTTTAAGCGTAAGCGTGCGCCAGAAAATCTGAGGGATGTGTTTGGTTGCATCATGCCGGAAACCATCCAGATCATATTCTTTGACCCACCAGACGGCTGAATCTGAAAGCATGTTATAAACAACAGGTTTGGAAAGGTCTAAAGTGGGCAGGAATACATCAAACCAGGTTGTCAACCTGTACTCATCCCATTTCTCTGTATTCATGGTGCCATCAGGCAGGTAAAGATCTGTTGCCCAATCCGGGTGTTGTTGATAAACAGGGTGTTCCTGGTGCACATGGTTGGCCACAATATCGAGCAGCACATTCAAATCATTTTCATGGGCCACGTTCACCAGTTCATGAAGTTCGTCTGCCGTGCCGAAACGATAATCTATTTGCGTAAAGGAAATGGGCCAGTAGCCATGGTATCCCGAGAATTTAGAAGGAGGATCAGGCCAGTAACCGAAAGCGCCTTCAGGGTTCAGTACCACAGGCGACAGCCAGATGGTGTTGATCCCCAAATCCGTAAAATACCCATCCTCAATCTTATGGGTCACACCGCGGAGATCCCCGCCATGGTAATTGGCTGCCGGTAGGATCTCAGGGTCATCCACAGGCTGGTCATTGCCGGGGTCCCCATTGTTAAAACGGTCGACAAAAACATTATAAAGGATCATGCCGTGTTCCTCATTTCTCACCATCAAGGCCGGATCTTCGAGTACTTTACCGTATTCCAGCGGGATCAGCAGATCATTGGAAACGCCATATTGATTAGCCGCCCAGGCACGGATAAAAGAACGCTTGAGCGTTTTTGCCTCTGCCGGGATATGTATCTCGATATCACCATCATCCTCAAGCTCAAGAAAATTACATGGTAAACGGAAATTTTCCCAAAAGACGAAAACCAGATCAGGATTATATTGTGTCTGAATATCCAGCTCATGACCTTCAAAATCATCGGTATAAATTGCTGGTACCGGTGTATTGCCGGCCTGCCCGACTCTGAGCAGGGAGTCAAATACGATCCTGGCATCCTGTTTCTGAGATTTCATCAGCAGCACTGAATAAGGATCATCTCCCACCCACAATTGCAATTCCATGAGCAAGGGCATCTCCGGTGAAGAAAGCAGCTCAATCTCATTACCGGTTCTCTGCCAGATGTCATTTCCCACAGCCGGGATCTTCACGGAATCAACGCGTGTATGATCCGGAATAAAATCGGATATAAAGATCAGTGTAGTTTCCGGATTCAATCTTACAGGTGTAAAAAGTCCGGTGCTAAGCTGTTGATCCGGGGCATGGCCCAGCCTGGACACGCAACTGCCCATCAAGACGATCAGTATGACAAACAAATATATACGCTTCATTGGAGTAGGTTTAAAATTTTATTTACTCAATTCAATGATCTCAGCACTCATGGCAGGCACAGTAATGCTTGAAAGATCATCAATTTCTTTTCCTGAGATCACGGAGCGGCCCCTGGTATATCCATCAAGGCATTCCTGGTACCGGCTGGTTTCAATGTGCTGTTCCGTACTATTCTGGTTCATTATAACCATAACTGATTTATCCTCATGCATCCGGAAATACACATAAGTAGTATCCCGGGGAATGAATTGAATCAATTTTCCCTCATGGATAGCCTTACTTCCCTTTCTCCAGTTAAAGAGCTTTTTTGAAAACTGAAGGGATTCTTCCTGGTCCGGATTTAAGCCGTCCTGAGATACAGCACTTACTTTATCTCCTTCCCAGCCCCCGGGAAAATCCTCACGGATATAACCATGCCCATCATGTTCATCACCTGTCATCAATACCTCGGTACCATAATAAATCATAGGTATGCCACGTGTTGTGAGGATGAAAACCATCCCCATTTTGTATTTATCAAGATCCTCGCCAATAGTGGTATAATATCTTGATACATCATGGTTATCAGGGAAAATCAGGTTGTAGTATGGGTTATGGTAAACGATGTCCTGAGTCAGCACATAATACCATGCTGCAAGGCCTTCAGTCCAGGTCGTCTTTTTATTCAAGGCCCTGTCCATTGCGAAATACATGGGGAAATCGGTTATGCTCGGAAGATTTGAGGTGGGGCCGAGCCGTTCATCAGGGTCACCATCGTAGTATCCGGTCAGTGCTTCTTTTTGAAGCCAGCATTCACCGACAATATTGAAATTGGGGTATTCGCTCAACACATGTTTCACCCATGCAGCCATAAAGTCCTGGAATGCATACGGATAGGTGTCCATCCTGATGCCATCAAGATCAGCATACTCTACCCACCAAATGCTATTCTGCACCAGGTAATTAGCCAGGAAAGGATGATGCTGGTTCATATCAGCCATCGTATAGTCAAACCAGCCTTTTTGCATCTTATCAAAATCATATTGTGATGAATAGGGATCAGGAAGTACGGGGTTGCGGTAATTGCTCCGGGTAAACTCCGGCCATTGATGGACCCAATCCTCATCCGGCAGGTCGTTCATCCACCAGTGATTGGTACCGCAATGGTTAAAAACCATATCCATGATCACCTTCAGGCCTTTTTCATGGCAGGATCTCACCAGTTGCATATAATCATCATTCGTACCAAATCGTGGGTCAACATTATAAAAATCAGTAATTGCATAGCCGTGGTATGAATAAGCCGGCATATTATTCTCCAGCAATGGATTTGGCCAGATGGCCGTCATGCCCAGGTCCCTGATATAATCCAGGTTATCCATAATACCCTTGATATCTCCACCATGCCTGCCATTAGGATCAGTCCTGTTAGCTTCCTGTAGCATGCCCGGTATATTATCATTCGATGGATCACCATTGGAAAACCTGTCAGGCATCAGCAGATAGATCACATCAGCTGGTGTAAAACCGGCTCTTTCCGCTGATCCCGGCCTGCGTTCATACAAAGCATAATGATGGACTGCCACCCGCTTACCATCTACAGAAAATACAATTGGGACATCTCCGGCCTCAGCCTGTGCAGATATTTGCAAATCAATAAAAAGATAATTGGGATTACTTGCACGGTGAACTTTCAGTATCTTGACACCCTGGTAGCTAATTCCGGGCTCAGCTGAGGCAATATTATCTCCATACACAAGCAACTGCAGGAATCCGGACTTCATCCCAACCCACCAATTCGGGGGTTCAACTTTTTTCAACTCAAGATCAGCAGCCTCTATATGGCTAAGGCACAGACTTAAAAGAATAAGGATAAGCATTCTTATGAATTTCATCTTAAAAGGATATTAGTGACAGGAGTAAGTAATCAACAGATGTATTTTGTTCACTGCTAAATTATCATTTTTTGATGAGTTTATGGCCGGTCTGTTAACAATAGTCCTTAACTTTGTCCCATGGAATTAAAACCTGCAGGAGATCGCATGAAAGCAAGGTGGCTGGACTTATACCCGGACGATGGCGACATGCTGGATGCATTTATCGAAGAGCTGGCCCGGGAAAAAAACGGCCTGGAATTACCCCTGCTGGAACCGGAATGGTACATGGATGTTAGTGTCTATTCCTTGTATGTAGATCTTTTCAATAATGATTTCCAGGGATTGACGGCCAGGCTGGATTACCTCGAAAGGCTTGGGGTAAATTGCCTTTGGCTATTACCAATCCTGGACTCGCCAATGAGAGATGCAGGCTTTGATATCAGTGACTATCAAAATATCCGACCGGAACTGTTGGGCTTGTCAAACAACTCAGGAAAACCGGAAAGAGTGAAGGTGTTTTCCGATTTCCTGGCAGCAGCAAAAAAACGAAATATCCATGTAATTTTCGACATCGCCATCAACCATTCATCTGATCAGCACCCCTGGTTTCTTGAATCCAGAAAATCAACGGATAATCCATACCGTGATTATTATATCTGGAGCCAGGATACCGGTCAATACAAAGATGCCAGGATAATATTTAAAGGTTTATGTGAAAGCAATTGGGAAAAAGACGGTGACTGGTATTTCTTTCACCGGTTTTTTGAATTCCAGCCTGATCTCAATTACCGCAATCCCAAAGTATTGCTTGAGA
>JAUXCL010000060.1 GCA_030618905.1 Bacteroidales bacterium
ATGAGATCTTGAAGAACTAATTTCCTTTTTAGCGTTTATTGTTATTTTTGTATCCGGGATCCGACAATCCTGCTCACATATGCTGAAGCATCTTTCCATAAAGAATTATGCCCTTATCCATCATCTGGATATGGATTTATATAAGGGTTTTTCTGTCATCACCGGTGAGACAGGAGCGGGCAAATCAATCCTGCTTGGTGCACTGGGCCTGGTTCTGGGTAATAGAGCAGATACCTCAATACTGCTTGATAAAAGCAAGAAATGTATAGTCGAAAGCCACTTCAATATTCATGGGTATAAGCTGGAATCCTTTTTTACCGATCATGAACTGGATTATGATGAATTGACTATCCTAAGGCGTGAAATCAGCTCCCAGGGAAAATCCCGCGGCTTTATTAATGATACGCCTGTTAAGCTGAACATCCTGAAGGAATTGGGTGATATGTTGGTTAATATCCACTCACAGCGTCAGACTGTCACCTTAAACGATTCTAATTTCCAGCTGGCAGTAATCGATAATTATACAGGAATTCAACAGGATATCCTCAATTACAGGACCTTGTTTTTGGATTATTCCCAAAAGCTCAGGCAGTACAACGAACTTCTTGAAAAAGAAGAAAAATCAAGAAGCGACCAGGATTACCTGCAGTTTCAATTGGAAGAATTGGAAAAGGCAAAGCTTAAAGAAAATGAGCAGGGAGACATAGAAAAGGAATTGGAAATTCTCCAGCATGCCGAAGAGATTAAAACGACATTATTTACTTCAATTCAAGCTTTACTGAATGATGAACAAAATCTGCTTAACCAGCTTTCAGATATCCAGATGAAGCTTGGGAAACTTGCTGATGTGCATGCAGGTATCAAAGCTCTTCAGCAGAGACTCCAGAGTGCCATTATTGAGATTGACGATATTGCTCATGAACTTGACAGGATTGACCAGGGAATACAGCTTGATCCGGGTCGGATTGAAGACCTGAATACACGCCTGGACCTGATCTATCAGTTACAGCATAAACATCGCCTGCAAACTGTTAAGGAGTTAATTTCCCTGATGCATAGTGTCAGGGATCAGATTAATGTCATAGGTTCTCTGGGTGAGAAAATACAAGAACTGGAAAAGGAAATTGAATCCACCAGATCACGGGTGTCTGAAGAGGCCCTGCGTATTTCGAACCTGCGCCAAAATGCCATTCCTGAGATCGAAAAAGAAATACTTGCTATCATTGATGGCCTGGGTATGTCCGGAGCGAATATAAAAATTGAACATCATCAACTGGAAGATTTTAGCAAGGATGGAATTGACAGGGTGACTTTCAGGTTTAACGCCAATAAAGGAAGAGAGCTGAAGGAAATTGCAAAGATTGCTTCGGGGGGAGAACTGTCGAGGTTGATGCTGGCCATTAAATCGCTGATATCTTCCAGAAATTTGTTACCCACTATTATTTTCGATGAAATAGACGCAGGTGTTTCAGGCGATATTGCAGGAAAAGCAGGTAAGATACTGAAAGGGATGTCAGGTCAAATGCAGGTGATCGTTATTACCCATTTACCTCAGATCGCAGGAAAGGCCGACTATCATTATATGGCTTATAAAGATATTTTGGACGAACAGACAGTCAGCAATATCAGGAAATTGAATGTAGATGGCAGGGTTGAAGAAATCGCTAAAATGCTTAGTGATGAAAAAGTCACCAGTGCAGCGGTGGATACCGCCCGTGAATTGCTGGGCACTGTGAAAAAATAACCAGATAATTAAAAGCTATGGCATATAATTTATTAAAAGGGAAAACCGGAATAATTTTTGGCGCTTTGGATGAAAAATCTATTGCATGGAATATAGCCACTAAATGTTATGAAGAGGGTGCTCGATTTACACTAAGTAATACATCTTCAGCCATCCGGTTTGGACAATTGGAAGAACTGGCCCGGAAGTGCAGTGCCGAGATCATACCGGCAGATGCCACCAGTGAAGAGGATCTTACTAAAGTCTTTGAGCGGTCAGTGGAGATATTTGACGGCAAGGTAGATTTTGTTTTACATTCTATTGGCATGTCTTTGAATGTCAGGAAGAAGAGGGTGTACAATGACCTGGACTACAATTATTTCAAGAAGACACTGGACATATCTGCGATGTCATTTCATAAAATGCTGCAGGTGGCCAACAAACTGGACGCCATCAATGATTGGGGTTCAGTTGTGGCTTTATCTTATATTGCGGCACAACGGACTTTGTATGCTTATAATGACATGGCAGATGCTAAAGCCTTACTCGAATCCATAGCCCGGAGCTTTGGCTATATCTATGGAAGAGAGAGAAAAATCCGGATCAATACCATTTCTCAATCACCCACATTGACTACGGCCGGTTCCGGTGTGAAGGTGATGGGAGGACTTATGGATTTTACAGATCGCATGTCTCCCCTGGGCAATGCTTCAGCTGAAGAATGTGCAAACTATTGCATTACACTTTTCTCAGACCTGACCAGGAAAGTCACGATGCAAAACCTTTTTCATGATGGTGGGTTTTCGGGCATGGGGATGAGCTTAAAGGCCATGACTATGTATAATAAAGCAATAGATAGTGACTGCGATTGATGGATTCACGATCATATTTTTTTTATATTTGCCCTTCACGTATTTTAACTTTTAACTAATCAAATTATGGTAGATTTCTCATTAGACAAGCGTCAGCAAGAGATTGTTGAAAAGTACCGCGATTTTTCGGAAAGGTGGATTGTTCCCAACAGGATGAAGTATGATGCATCATCTGAATTTCCCTGGGAGATTGTCAAAGCCGCATACAATGATAAGATTATCAACGGCTCCGTTCCTCAAGAACTGGGCGGCAATGGATATAATATATTTGAAACGGGTCTCGCATCCGAAGAACTGGGATATGGTTGTACAGGTATTGGTATCTGCATTGATGCCAGCACGCTGGCTTTAACACCTACTTTCCTGGCTGCAACAGAAGAGCAAAAGAAAAGAATATACGGTGAAATGAGGGAAAAGAAAGCTGTTGCTGCTTATGCATTGACAGAACCAAATGCCGGTTCTGATGTGCAAGGCATCAGCTCAACAGCCATCAAACAGGGTGATAAATATATTCTGAATGGCCACAAACGCTTTATCACGAATGCAGAAGTTGCTGAGTACATCACCGTTTTTGCACTGACAGACCCGGAAAGGGGATCGCGAAGCCTATCAGCATTTTTCATTAAAGCTGATTTGCCGGGAATCATCATGCTTCCAAAGATGGACAAGATGGGACAACGGGCATCAGTTCAGAATGAGATCAAGTTTGAGAATGTAGAATTCTCTGAGGACTGTTTGCTGGGCCGTGAGGGCGAAGGCTTCCTTATTGCAATGAAAACTTTCGACCGGACCCGTACCGGTGTCGCATTCGCTGCCATTGGTAACGCCAGGGCTGCATTTGACTATTCTAAGGAATGGGCGAAAAACAGGATTCAATTTGGACGTCCGGTTACTGCTTTACAGGGAGTTTCATTCATGTTGGCAGATATGGCAACCGAAATCGAAGCAGCCAAAATGCTATCCTGGCGCGCTGCATGGGCCTTTGATGCCAAGCAACGGGATATGTCAAAACTGTCGGCCATGTCCAAATACCTGGCTACCGACATGGCCATGAAAGTAACTACCAATGCCGTACAGGTGATGGCAGGGGAGGGATACTCCAAAGAACATCCGGTGGAAAAAATGATGAGGGATGCAAAACTTTCGCAGATCTATGAGGGGACTAATCAGGTGAATCGCCTGGTAGTCTCGAAGCACATTCTGAAATAGGGTGAACGGTGAACTGTGAACGGTGAACTGTGAACAGGGTTTTCCTGAATCTTGCGTCTAAAAATTGTACCGGTTATCTTCTATCAGGCGATCCGCAATTCTTCTTCGGGCAACTTTTATGTTTACCGGTGATACGGTGGTGAAGCTCATCAAAGAATCCATCAGCATTTCCCATTCCTCACCATCAACAAATGAGTTGATGGCATCCATGCCTTGTTTTCTGATCTTACAGGCTGAGTCATACAGGAATACATTCAGTATGTCTTTGTAGATATCGATCTGGTCTGGACCTTTGATATCACCCAGCCGCTTCACACGGAGCAGGGTAGATTCTGCAGCGAAAAGCTGCATGATCATGTCTGCTATATTCATCATGATCTCCTGTTCCCTGACGAGCTCATTCTTCATAACTTTGTATGCCTGGCCGATGATCATCAGTACTGCTTTTTTAAACTGGATGATATTATGCAATTTCTCCTCAAAATACTCAGTCGGGAGTGGAATCCCGGTATGGGTCTCAAGATTATTAAGAATATCTTCAGCTTTTTCCAAAACAGCAATATCCTTTTTCATTGCTTTTTTAAGGGTGGAATCCGTGATCAGCAGCCTGTTGATTTCATTGGTACCTTCGAATATCTTGTTGATTCTGCAATCCCGATAACCTCTCTCAACCACTGATTCAGCAGCATATCCCATTCCACCAAAGATTTGAACAGCTTCATCCATTACGAAGTCAAGTACTTCCGAACCATATACTTTCAGAACCGCGGCTTCAATAGCATAGTTGGCGATACTGCTGATCTCTGCTTGTCCATCATTCATACCGGCTTCCAGGTTGATCTTTTTCTGTGCATCAATATTTCGACATGTGCGGTATACTGCAGATTCATTTGTAAATGTTCGGATTACCTGTTCTGAGAGCTTATGCTTGATGGCGCCAAAACTGGAAATAGGAACGCCAAATTGTTTTCTTTCATTAGCATATTGGACGGACTGTGATATGGTGAGTTTTTCGGAACCCAATACAGCGCCTCCTAGTTTTATCCTACCCATGTGAAGGATATTCAGGGCTATCCTGAAGCCTTCACCACGTTTACCAATCAGGTTTTCCACAGGTACTTTGGCATCCTCGAAAAAGATAAGCCTGGTTGAGGATCCCTTGATCCCCATTTTCTTTTCTTCCGGGTTGGTGCTGATACCGGGCGTGTTAGATTCAACGATAAAAGCACTTAATACCCTGTCATTGTCAATCTTGGCAAATACGGTCAGTACATCCGCAAAACCACCATTGGTGATCCACATTTTTTGGCCATTGAGGATATAATGCTTTCCATCTTCCGATAACACAGCTTTGGTTTTGCCGGCATTGGCATCAGATCCGGCATTGGGTTCTGTAAGGCAATACGCCGCTGCCCATTCTCCGGTAGCCAGCTTAGGCAGATATTTTTGTTTTTGTTCATCGGTCCCGTAATAAGCAATGGGACAGGTGCCAATTCCAATATGAGCTGAGTAAGCAACCGAAAACGAATAGCCTGCACCAATCTTTTCATTGGCCAGCATTGCAGTTGTGAATGTCTGTCCGAAGCCTTCATATTCCGTTGGTACGGAAATGCCCAGAAGCCCCAGCTCACCAGCTTTCCCGAGCAGGCTTCTCATTAAGCCTTCTTCCTGATTGTCTATTTGATCTAACCTGGGAAGAATTTCTGTGTCAAGAAAGTCCTGACAGGTATCCCCGATCATTTTCTGTTCTTCATCAAATTCTTCTGGTATAAAAACCCTCGTATGGTCGACATCGCGAACCAGGAATTCGCCGCCTTTTAAAAATTGATTTTCCATGTTATCGTTCTTAAATTTTGCAGCAGCAAAGATAAATAAAAAATAAAATCACAAAAATATGCGGGGTAGGGGATCAATAATTGTTGTTTATCCCGGTTTTTCTTCCTTAGGTGCTTTCCTGACAGTGCTTTTTTTCTTGATGCTTACCTTGACCTCTTCCTTTTTACCCAGATAGTCAATATGGATCAGGTCACCTTCCTTGATTTTGGATTTGATCAGTTCTTCGGCAAGGACATCCTCAAGATATTTCTGGATTGCCCGCTTGAGCGGCCGGGCACCAAACTGTGCATCCCAGCCCTTATCCACTATGAAATCCTTGGCTTTTTTGGAGATCTCAATATTATACCCAAGGGTATGGATCCTGTCATAAAGCTGTTGAAGTTCAATATCAATGATCTTATAGATATGCTCTTTTTCGAGTGCATTAAAAATGACAACGTCATCAATTCTGTTCAGGAATTCAGGGGCAAATGTTTTCTTCAGGGCATTCTCAATGACTCCCTTGGCAAAATCTGCCCTGGAGGATCGCTTAGCTGAAGTCGCAAAGCCAACTCCTTCTCCAAAATCTTTCAATTGTCTTGACCCTATATTTGAGGTCATGATGATAATGGTGTTTTTAAAGTCCACTTTCCTACCCAGGCTGTCAGTCAGCAAGCCATCATCCAGCACCTGTAACAAGAGGTGGAATACATCCGGATGTGCTTTTTCGATTTCGTCAAGTAAGACGATAGAATATGGCTTTCTTCTGACCTTTTCAGTGAGCTGTCCTCCCTCTTCATAACCCACATATCCCGGAGGTGCACCGATCAGCCGTGATACGGCGAATTTCTCCATGTATTCGCTCATGTCAATTCGCACAAGAGCTTCTTCTGTATCAAAGAGGTACCTTGCCAGGACTTTTGCCAGATGGGTTTTTCCAACCCCTGTAGGGCCGAGGAAGACAAAGGAACCAATGGGTTTCTTAGGGTCTTTCAAACCTGCCCTGTTCCTGCGGATAGCCTTGACTACCTTTTTTATGGCTTCAATCTGGCCAACGACTGACCCTTCCAGTTCTTTTTCCATATTAATGAGTCGCTCACCTTCATTTTTGGCGATGCGTTGAACAGGAATTCCAGTCATCATAGCAACAACCTCCGCTACGTTTTCCTCTGTAACACTTTCCCGGTGTATTTTGGCTTCTTCTTCCCACTTTGTCTTGGCTACCTCCAGGTCTGCCTGTAATTTCCTTTCCAGGTCACGGTATTCAGCAGCTTCCTCAAATTTTTGAGAGTTGATGGCACGGGTTTTATTTTTCTTGGTGTCCTCAATCTTGTTTTCAATATCGATGATCTCAGATGGCACATGGATATTTGTAATATGCACCCTGGACCCGGCTTCATCAAGTGCATCAATGGCTTTATCCGGTAAATAACGGTCAGTAATATAACGATTGGTCAGGGTGACACAGGCGTTGATCGCATCATTGGCATAAGTAACCAGGTGATGGTCCTCATATTTTTCTTTAATGTTGTCTAGGATTTCTATAGTTTCTTCCGGTGAGGTTGCATCAACCAATATTTTCTGGAACCTGCGTTCAAGAGCGCCGTCTTTTTCAATATATTGCCTGTATTCATCAAGCGTGGTTGCACCAATACATTGTATTTCACCGCGTGCCAGGGCCGGTTTGAACATATTGGACGCATCCAGCGACCCGCTGGCATTGCCGGCACCTACAATAGTGTGTATCTCATCGATGAAGAGAATGATATCCGAGTTTTTTTCCAGTTCATTAAGTACTGCTTTCATCCGTTCTTCAAACTGCCCGCGGTATTTAGTCCCGGCCACCAGGGATGCGAGGTCAAGCGTGACCAGACGTTTATTAAAAAGTGCCCTGGATACTTTTCGGTCGACAATCCTCAGGGCCAGTCCTTCGGCAATAGCTGATTTACCAACACCAGGCTCACCAATCAGTATAGGGTTATTCTTTTTCCTTCGGCTCAGGATCTGTGCAATCCTCTCAAGCTCCTTTTCCCTGCCAACAATAGGGTCTAACCTGCCTTCTTCAGCAGCTTTGGTAATGTCCCTTCCAAAATTGTCAAGCACAGGGGTCTTGGATTTTGATTCGGAAATTTTCCTGATATTACCACCAAATCCTTTACCACCAGTATCTTCGAGATCATCATCTGCAGTATCTTCTGGTAGTTCATCAACCGGATCAATTTTTTCTTCCTTGTCTTTACTGGACACAATGGCTTTTATTTCACTTTTTATGGTGTCATAATCAATGCCATATTTTTGGAAGGATTTGGTGACTATATTTTCCTCATCCTTAAGAATGGATAACAGGAGGTGCTCTGTGCCGATAAGTTCAGAGTTGAACAGCTTTGCTTCCAGATAAGTAATTTTTAATGCCCTCTCTGCTTGCTTGATCAGCGGTATATTATCTATTTTCCTGGTATCTTTTTCCGGGTTGGCAATGGAAACCTCAATGGTCTTTCTCAGTTCTTTGAGATCAACACCAAAATAATGCAGGATTTGTATGGCCATGCCTTCTCCTTCCCGCAAAATACCCAGTAGTAAATGCTCCAATCCGATATAATCATTACCGAGACGCATGGCCTCTTCCCGACTATAGGTTAAAACATCCTTTACTCTTTGAGAAAATTTTGCTTCCATATTTTGTTTGTTTGTTCTTGTACTCCTTAGTAATTAACAAATTCAAATAGCATAGGTTCAAATTGAAAGGGCAGGTTTTAGTCCCTTTGAATGACAAAATTACAACAACTTTAGCCTGCACGTCAAAATTAATTCCAAAAAAGTGTTGCATATTTAGCAAGGGCAATATTTATCAACACGATTGTGTTAGTAATATAGCCTTAGAAAAATGGGCTTTTTACCGTTTTTTTTATTATTTTCGTGGGCGCATTTAAATAGTGCAATTTATTCGTAATGAATTGATTAAATGAATCGAAATATGCAGGATGGGGAAAAGATAGTTAAGGTGAATATTGAGAACCAGATGAAGTCTGCTTACATTGATTATTCAATGTCGGTAATTGTGTCGAGGGCGCTGCCCGATGTCAGGGATGGACTGAAGCCGGTTCACAGGAGGGTTTTGTTTGGCATGCATGAGCTGGGTGTCCACGCCAGCCGGCCATACAAGAAATCTGCCAGGATAGTGGGGGAGGTTTTAGGTAAATATCACCCACATGGTGATACATCAGTTTATGATGCCATGGTACGTATGGCTCAGGACTGGTCATTGAGATATCCTTTAGTCGAAGGACAGGGAAATTATGGCTCTATCGATGGAGATGGACCCGCTGCCATGCGATATACTGAAGCAAGGCTGCAGAAGATAGCTGAGGAGATGCTGGCAGATATCGATAAAGATACCGTTGATTTTCAATTGAATTTTGATGATTCACTGAAAGAACCTACCGTGTTACCCGCCAGGATCCCTGATCTCCTGATCAATGGGGCATCAGGTATTGCCGTTGGTATGGCTACTAATATGCCACCACATAACCTGACGGAAGTGATTGATGGTATCGTGGCATACATCGATAATAATGATATTAGCATTCCTGAACTGATGAAGTTTATCAAGGCTCCCGATTTTCCTACAGGTGGAATAATTTACGGCTATGAAGGTGTAAAAGATGCATTTGAGACTGGCCGGGGAAGAATAGTCTTAAGGGGAGAGGCTGAGATTGATGTGCTGGATAACGGCAGGGAACGGATCGTGGTTAGCTCTATTCCTTACCAGGTCAATAAAGCTGAAATGATCAAAAAGACTGCCGATCTTGTTAATGATAAGAAGATTGAAGGGATTTCCGATATCAGGGATGAGTCTGACCGTACCGGGCTTCGCATTGTGTATGAATTGAAAAAGGATGTGAACACGAATGTAGTGCTCAACAAACTGTTTCAGTATACGGCCCTGCAGACATCTTTCAGTGTCAACAATATTGCTTTGGTCAATGGCAGGCCAAAAACGCTGAACCTGAAAGACATGATTGTTCACTTTGTGAATCACAGACACGAAGTGCTGGTTCGTAAAACAAAATACCAACTGCAAGAAGCAGAGAAAAGGGCACATGTTCTTGAAGGATTGCTGATCGCGTTGGATAACCTGGATGCCGTGATTGCATTGATCCGTGCATCTAAGACACCGGATGAAGCCAGGGATGGCTTGATGAAGAATTTTAAACTCTCAGAGATTCAGGCTAAAGCTATCCTGGATATGCGCCTGCAAAGGCTAACAGGCCTGGAAAGGGATAAGATCAGAGATGAGCATGCTGAGTTACTCAAAACCATAGAGCATTACAAGGAGATCCTGGGTGATGAAGAAATGAGAATGAATATCCTGAAATCAGAAATGCTTGAGATCAAAGAGAAATATGGAGATGAGAGCAAGACGCAAATTGTTTATGTTGCCGATGATTTCAGGATAGAAGATACCATCCCCGACGAAAATGTTGTGGTTACCATCTCACACCTGGGTTATATCAAACGGACGCCATTGAGCGAATACCGAACCCAACACAGGGGAGGAAAAGGAGCCAAGGGCAGTGAGATCAGAAATGAGGATTTTGTGGAATACTTGTTTATAGCAACAAATCACAACTACCTGTTGTATTTTACCGAGAAGGGTAAATGCTTCTGGATGAGGGTGTTTGAGATACCTGAAGGAACTAAAACTTCAAAGGGAAGGGCCATCCAGAACCTGATCAATATTGACCCGGATGATAAGGTCAGGGCATTTATCAATGTCAAGGACCTTAAAGATGAAGAGTATATCAATAATAATTATATCATCCTTTGCACAAGGAAAGGTACGATTAAGAAAACTACATTGGAATCTTTTTCAAGGCCAAGGCAAAACGGGATCAATGCCATCAATATCAACAAAGGAGATCAACTGCTGGAAGCCAAGCTGACCAGTGGTAAGCATGAGGTACTGATGGCCCTTGAGTCAGGCCGTGCGATCCGCTTTAACGAAGAAAAGGTAAGGTCGATGGGCAGAAACGCTACCGGTGTAAGAGGGATTACCCTTGGTCATAAGAAAGACCAGGTCATCGGTATGATCTGTGTAGAAACTGATAATTACGACATCCTTGTAGTATCCGAAAATGGGTATGGTAAACGCTCTAAGCTGGATGATTACCGCGTTACCAATAGGGGAGGGAAAGGAGTTAAAACGATTAATATCACTGACAAAACGGGTCACCTGATTGCCATTAAAGATGTCCTGGACGACAATGATTTGATGATCATCAATAAGTCCGGGATCATTATCCGATTACCAGTTGAGAGCCTCAGGGTTATGGGACGTGCAACCCAGGGTGTAAGATTGATCAATCTGAGAGAGAAAGATACCATTGCAGCAGTGGCAAAAGTGGATGTAATAAATGCTGAAGAAGAAGGGGAGGAGCCTGTTGAAAATGTCTCGGAAGAAACGGATAATCAGGATGTTAATGACAAGCCAGGCGAGTAAAGCATTTTTGGCAAAGAAATTGAAGTATTAATTAAAGTAATGTAAAGTAATGTATAACTTTACTTACTTGATTTGCTGAATTATAAAACATAAAATTATGAAAAAATCAATTCTTCTGATCATTGTAATGCTTACAGGCTCAATTATTTTCGCACAAACTTCCAAAAGGACAAGTGCGTATAATTATCTAAGAAATGGTAAGCTTGATAAAGCCAAGGAATATATTGATCCGACAATTTCTAATGAAAAAACCATGGCGGACCCAAAGACCTGGTTTTATCGCGGGAATATTTATTTACAACTTGCTTTAACTACCGAGCCTGCATATCAGAATCTGGATCCTGATCCATTAGGTGTTGCGTATGAATCTTATAAAAAGACCCTGGAATTGGATGAGAAGGAAACCTACAAAGTTGATATAGTAAACAACATGCAGGTCATTGCGATAAAATACTATGAACTTGCTGTAGGCAATTATAATGAAAAGGAATACATTAAGGCATCCGGTAATTTTGAGAAAGCCTATCAGATTAATATGGCCGGCGGTAAAAATGATACGGCCGCGCTTCAAAATGCCGCGATTGCAGCTCAAATCGGAAACGATCATGATCTGGCCCTTCGTTTATACCAGCAAATACTGGAGTCGGACTATGGAAATCCGCAGGTTTTTAATTCTATGTCGGAAATATACAAAGCAAAGGAAGACACTGCAGGTGCTTTAAGCATCATACAGGAGGGCCGGACTTTGTATCCTGATAATTTTGACCTGCTTATTGCTGAGACCAATATTTACCTTGCAGCAGGTGATGTTGAGAATGCATTGACTAATCTTGAAAAGGCCCTGGAAAAAGATACAACAAATCCAATCATTTATTTCGCATTGGGTACCAATTATGATCAAATGGGCAAGCTTGCAGAAGCAGAAGCTGCATACAAAAGTGCCATTGAATTGGATGACAATTATTTTGATGCCTATTATAATCTTGGAGCCTTATATGTTAACCAGGCTGCCGACATTCAAAAGGTGGCAACCGATTTGCCTTTGGATGCGACTGAAGAATATGATAGAATGAAGGAGGAAGCGGATGGGCTCCTTAAAAAATCACTGCCGTATTTGGAAAAGGCATATGAGATTAACCCTGATGATATCAAGACGCTGGTATCTTTGAAAGAGATCTATACGCGTTTGAATATGATGGAGAAGCTGAAGGAAGTGAATGCGAAGCTGAAATAGGGTGAACGGTGATCATCCTACGCTGCGCTACGGATGACGAAGCCGGTGAACGGTGAACTGTGAACTGTGAAGAGAAAA
>JAUXCL010000094.1 GCA_030618905.1 Bacteroidales bacterium
TTACGCCACAGGATACCATTCAGCGTCCCAATACCATGTATGGTGTAACCAAGGTAACAGGCGAGTTGCTCAGTGATTATTATTATAAGCGTTTTGGCGTCGACACCAGGGGATTGCGCTATCCGGGCATCATCTCCAACCTGACTTTGCCAGGCGGTGGAACCACCGATTATGCGGTTGAGATCTACTATGCGGCCATCAAAGAAAAGAAATTTACCTGTCCTTTGCCAGCCGGCACCTTCCTCGACATGATGTACATGCCTGATGCACTTGATGCTGCCATCGACCTGATGGAAGCAGATCCGGATAAGCTGAAACACAGAAATGCATTTAACGTGTCAGCAATGAGCTTTGATCCTGAAATAATTGCTGCCGAGATCAAAAAACATATTCCGGATTTCGTGATAGATTATGATGTTGACCTGGTTAAGAAGGGCATTGCAGATTCATGGCCAAATAAGATGGATGACAGTATTGCACGCGAAGAATGGGGCTGGAGTCCGAAATTTGACCTTGAGTCAATGACCGTGGATATGCTGAAAGTCATCGGGGAGAAACACCAAAAAGGACTAATCTAAAGACGTTCACCGTTCACCGTTCACCGTTCACTGTTCACCGTTCACTGTTCACTGTTCACTCTTTAATATCCAGAACCTGTACACTACAGTCAGGGAAAGTGTTGACAGGTAGAATTCATATTTATTGTATACCTCCTGCGGGAGCCCGCCGGGGTTTTGTTCCCATTCCTTTATGGATTTTTCAATGATGGGCCGGGCACTGACCCATGTATTGATATCAACGGCCCATCTTTTGTTGATGTCATAGGCAAGGCCAAGCACAAAGCCCCTGACAAACAGCTGGGTAACAGTAGAGTAATTTCCCAAATCAGAATTCAGCTGATAACCTAACTGTATATTCAAACCAAGTTTTCGGAAAGGATAAACTTTAAACATTGCTTCAATGCCCAGGAAGTGAAAAGTATAAAGTGCTTCAAAGTCCTTGAAATTACTTCTGCGCCACGAGTAATACATATCCAGGTCCCAGCCAATAACTTTTCCCCTGCCACTGAAGATAATCCCCATATCCAGTCCGGGTAAGGGTTTGGCATCAAACTCACTCACCCCGGTCAGGGCTGACATGTTGCCGCCAAACAAGACTCCAAAGGTAGTGCCTTCCTGGGCTGTGGAAGATAAATTAGATAAAGCACAAATGACAAGGATCAGGGCAATTACTTGTTTCATAATCATACCATTTTAGGTATGTGAAGATACAAAATTTCACGATGGGCAAAGGTCAAACCCCGCTAATATCCCTTCTTGTACTTTTGGCCTATCTTTGCATAAATCCTAATCCATGGAAATAGCAGCATTGGTTTCAGGTGGCGTTGACAGCTCGGTATGCATTCCTATCCTTAAGGAACAGGGATTCGATCCGGTGATTGTTTACATCAAAATTGCCATGGAGAATGAACCCGGATTCACAGATTGCCCTTCAGAAGAAGATATAGAGATCACGACTTACATTGCGAAAAAATATGGCTGTAAATTTGAGATCATTGACCTGCAAAAAGAGTATTGGGACCAGGTTATTGATTATACCATCAGCACAGTGCAAAAGGGATTGACACCCAACCCGGATGTCATGTGCAACCGCATGATCAAATTCGGGAGTTTTGAAGAGAAATTCGGCAAGGACTTCGACAAGATCTCAACCGGGCATTATGCCAGGGTTGTTGAAGAAAATGGGATTCCATATCTGGCGACAGCTCTTGATAAGAGGAAAGATCAAACATATTTTTTAGGCAGGATAACTTACCCACAACTGTCAAAAGTGATGTTTCCCATTGGGAATATGGTAAAAAAAGATGTCCGGAAGATGGCAGAAAACTTGGATCTTCCAAGTGCCCATCGACCAGACAGTCAGGGTATATGCTTTCTCGGCAAGATCAATTACAATGAATTCATCAGAAAATATGTGGGGGAGAATCCCGGTAATATTATTGAGCTTGAAACCAGCAAGATCCTTGGTGAGCACCGTGGATTGTGGTTTCATACCATAGGGCAACGGAAAGGCCTTGGTTTAAGCCAGGGGCCATGGTTTGTTGTTGAAAAAGACATGCAGGAGAATATCATTTTTGTTTCAAACGGCTATGATCCCATCTCCCAATACAAAGATGAGATCAATCTTGCAGATTTTCAGTTTATCAATGAGTCACCTGACCGGGACTATACACAAAAACAAAGGGTAAGTTTCAAGATCAGGCATCAACCGGAATTCAATGAAGGGTTTCTTATCAGGGAAGCTGATCAGTACCGGATCATCAGCGACCAGAAAGTATCAGGTATCGCACCCGGTCAATTCGGGGTGATATATAATGAGCAGCAATCAATTTGCCTGGGAAGTGGCGTTATTTACTAATTTAAAATAAATATTACATGGAAAATTTTGTTTATTACAATCCTGTAAAGCTCCATTTCGGGAAAGATGCAATCAGGAAATTAGGGCAGGCAGCCCAGTCATTAGGCAAAAAAGCATTATTGCTTTATGGCAAAGGATCGATCAAAAGCAACGGCATCTATGATCAGGTAACAGATCAGTTCAGGCAAGCCAATATCACCTGGGTTGAGTATGCCGGCATACGTCCCAACCCTGCAATTGAAGATGTGGTCGCTGCTGCCCGTCTTGGCAGGGAAGAAAATGTCGACTTTATCATAGCAGTAGGAGGTGGCAGTGTAATTGATTCCGCTAAATTTATCTCCATTGCCATTCCATACGACGGATCTGCATGGAACCTGGTAAAGGGGACAGCCAGGCCAGAATCCAATATACCCCTTATTGCTGTGCTCACCCTGGCTGCAACCGGAACAGAAATGAATAAGTTTGCTGTTGTTCAGAATAATGCGACAAGTGAGAAATTGGGATTTGGCAACGACCTGATCTACCCCAGGTATTCTTTCCTTGATCCACAATACACCCTGAGCGTTCCTAAAAACTACACTTCATATGGAATCGTTGACTTGATTGCACACTGCCTGGAAGCTTATTTTGGTAAAGGAGAAGCTACCTTATCGGATAAGTTTGTGTATTCCATCATCCGGGAAGCCATGGAATTTGGACCTGCACTGCTGAATGATCTTGGAAATTATGAACTCCGTGCAAAGATCATGTATGCGGCGACCAATGCATTGAATAATTTGCTGTTTTACGGCAGGGAATCGGGCGATTGGGGAGTTCACACCATCGGTCATGTGTTTTCTGTCTTGTATGATGTCCCGCATGGAGCATCACTGTCGATAGCTTATCCGGCCTGGCTCAAGTTGATGAAGGACAGGATCCCCGAAAGGATTGAGGAACTTGGCAAACATCTTTTCAATACCAGCAGTGCAAATGATACAATCGCTGAGATGGAATCATTATTTGGAGTATTGGGCAGCCCGGTTCGATTAAACGACATTGGTATCACCGTGCATCAAAAAAACAAGATCATTCAAACCATGATTGAAAACAAAGTGGGAGGAGCACATCATAAACTTTCGGAGCATGATTATGAGGAATTAATAGATTTGTGTTTACAATAATAATTAAGCTAATGCAAAAATACCAGGTATATCTTTTTCTTTCAGTTGTTATTTTCTTCTTCATAAGCGCCTGTGAGCAGGAAGAAGATTCTCCCAGTACCAGTCCTGCTGATCAAAGTATCCTGGGTAACTGGGCCGGAACAAGTGAACAGGGACTGCTGATCAGGTTGAAAGTCGATAAAAAGCAAGACTCCACAATGATCACCAATTACGAGTTTAGTTATTTAATCAACGATGATACCGGTAGTTATTTTAAAAATGACCCGGAAGGCATTGCCACTGTTCTTGCTGACACGTTTAATTTCAGCCTTGTACAGGACAATCAAAATAAAGGCAAGGCCAGGGGTAAATTATGGAATTCCAATTATGTTGCTGGTGATTATGAGATTAATGAAATTAAGGGGATCTATCATTTCAACTATACTGCCAGCAAGATCGGTAATTCCGTCACTATTCATTCTGTACCCCAATACAGTCTTGTTTTCGAGGACATATCAAGCGCAGATTATACTTATGTGAAAGGATTTTTCGCTTCGCATGACACTATTCATTCCGGTGATGTTGTGGTATTAAGTTCCGCCATCTATTATGAACCTACAGAAGGGAATCTGCATCAAACACTTTTAGAAATTAAATTGGGTTCCCTGCCAGAAGAGTATACAGCTGTACAGCTTATGCAGTTAATCAAACCCGGGTTTATTTCATTCAATCAAGGGGCTAAAGACGGAGTTGAAGTCATCTACAGGGATAAGACGAACAATTACAAGTCATGGTCGACCTCCTTTGGGTCTGCAAACCAGGAGAACAGTGCTTTTAACCTCAGTGAGCTCTATTATCTCTCCGGCACCGATTCTACCTGCCTGCTGTATAAATTCACTGCCAATTTCAACTGTATGCTTTATGATGTGGAAGGGAACAGCAAAAAGATTGTGAATGCTTTTTATGTTGGATTGATCGGGGCTGGATTTTAATCTTCGTCTTCTTGTTTATCAGCATATGTTTTGAGCAGTTTATTCTGCAAATCCGGTGGTACCGGAGCATACTCTGCATACTTCATAGAATATGTGGCACGGCCGCTGGTCAGAGAGCTAAGGGCTGTAGAATACCTTCCCATTTCAGCCAGTGGCACCCTTGCTTTGATAGTTCCACCTTCCATACCCATGATGATGGCGCGACGGCCTTGCAAGTCGGTCATTACATTACCCATTTTGTCTTCAGGTACAAGCACTTCAAGATCATATATAGGTTCCATGATCTTGGGGCCGGCTTCCTTAAAGGCCATGCTGAATGCAGCTTTACCTGCTATCTTGAAGGAAATTTCATTGGAATCGACAGCGTGCATTTTTCCATCATAAACACAGACCCTGATATCCCTGGCATAAGATCCGGTAAGTGGACCTTCTTCCATTCTTTCCATAATACCTTTGAGAATTGCAGGCAGGAACCTGGTATCAATAGAACCACCAACGATACAGTTGTAGAATACCAGTTTTCCACCCCATTCCAGGGCTACCTCATCTTTACCCCTGACATTTACAACGATTTGGTTGTCGCCTTTCTGGATGCTCATTGGGTTTACAGATGACATGCTTATCATTTGTTTCACTTTGAACCTGGCTGGCTCGGGCATTCCTTCTTCAAAGGGCTCGATAACCATATATACCTGGCCAAACTGTCCGGCTCCGCCGGATTGCTTCTTGTGCAGATAATTGGCCTGGGAAGACCTGGTAATGGTTTCACGGTAAGGAATCTTTGGAGTAACAAATTCCACAGCTATCTTTTCAATATTCTCCAGGTGCCATTTTGCTATATTCAAATGCAGTTCCCCCTGTCCCTGCATGATGATTTGTTTCAGTTCCTTTGAATATCCGGCATGGATAGTTAGGTCCATCCTATGGAGTTCATTTAATGCAACGCCCATTTTTTCATCATCTGCCTGGTTTACCGCTTTGATTGCGGTACGGAATTTAGGTTCCGGAAATTCAATCGGTTCAATTTTATCATCCTGGTTCTTCAGTGAATTTAAAGTATTGTTCGTTCTGGTGTTTTTTAGTTTAATCGTTGCCCCAATATCTCCCGCGATAAGTTTATCAACTTTTTCACGATTCTTGCCTGCAAAAACAAATAACTGGGAAAGTCTTTCTTTAGTACTGGTATCTGCATTCATCATGTCCATGCCTTCGGTAATTTCCCCGGCAAAAACCTTAATATAAGAAACCTCTCCCAGATGAGATTCAATGGTTGTCTTAAAAACAAATGCTGAAGTCGGGTCGGAAGCATTGCATGTAAGTACTTTGTCATTATTTGTCTTAACTCCCGGCATTTCATCCGGTGAAGGAACATTATTGCAAATAAACTCCAGTAACCTTCCTGCGCCCATATCTTGCTTGGCATTGACACAAAGCACCGGGAACAAGCCACGGCTTTTTAAGCCAAGCTTCAGTCCTTGCTGAATTTCGTCTTCGCTAAGGGTGCCATTTTCAAAATATTTTTCCATTAAAGACTCATCATTGGCAGCCAGGTCCTCTATCAAGGCAGCCTGCAGTTCTTCTGCTTTACCCTTTTCAGCATCGGGAATGTCAAGGATTTCCGGTTTGCCATCTTTTTCAGGGAACTTTAACATTTTCATCTTGAGCAAGTCAATGACAGCATCAAATCCAAGACCAGGATTCACCGGGTATTGGACAATAGTGACAGATCCGCCAAAATGCTGTTTCAGCTGTGAGATGGTATCATCAAAATTTGAATTTTCATGCTCGAGGTGATTAATGGCAAAGATGACTGGTTTTTCAGCTTTGGCTGCATGCCTCCAGGTAATCTCCGTACCTACCTCAACACCATTCTGCGCATTAACTACCATCACAGCAGTATCGGCGGCATATAATGAAGAAATAACCTCACCAATGAAGTCATCAAAACCCGGAGTGTCAATGATATTAATTTTTTTATCATTGTATTCTGCGTAGAGTATAGTTGAAAATACTGAGTTCTGGCGCTCCAGTTCAATTTCCCTGTAATCTGAAACAGTATTCTTTTCATCCACAGTACCTCTGCGTTTAATCACCCCGCCTTCGAGAAGCATACATTCGGAAAGTGTGGTTTTTCCAGCCTTGGCACCTCCGATCAGGGCAATGTTTCTGATGTCTTTAGTTTGATATACCTTCATATTTTATAAAAATTCAAAAATTAATAGTTTGCTGAAAATTAGGGCTGCAAAAGTATAAAAATCTGCTTAATAATAAAAACAAAGGGTCAATTATTTGCAAATAATAGCAGGTTCCCGGATATGGATACAGATAAGAGTAGTATTAAATCAGGTAAGGTTGATATGTGGTATCTGGCTCCTGATGTGAGTCCATTTGCTGTCATCCATTTTAGCGCCGATGACCTCAATAATATTTCCTGCAAGCAATGCTCCCAATGATCCGCATTTATCAAGTGGATAGTTCTCTGTAAGGCCATACAAAAAGCCAGCCGCATAGAGATCTCCTGCACCGGTGGTATCAACACTTTCGGCGTTTATGATACCAATTTCATAAGTGTTTTCTCCTTGTTTCACAAGCGAACCTTTTTCGCCAATTTTAACAACAGCGATATCACATAATGCTGCAAGTTTATCCAGCGCCGGCCCAGGTTCAAGGCCTGTAAATGCTTTGGCTTCTTCTTCATTGGCGAAAAGGATATCCACATAATCACGAACTACAGGTCCGAGGAATAATTTATTTTCCTCAACAACATTATAGCTGGCCATATCAATGGATACTTTAAGATTGTTTTCCTTAGCCAGAATAACCGCTTTCATCAGGAGCTCGTGGTTTTGGACCATATAGCCCTCAATATGAAAATACTCAAAGTTCCGGAACTGTGATGCTTGAAGATCGTCTGCATTCAATTCAACCGCGGCACCGAGGTGTGTGGCAAATGTCCTCTCAGAATCCCGGCTAACCAGGGCAACCGCTCTTCCGGAATGGATTTCGCTATACAGTAATTGTGGGACAATTCCACTTTTCACCAAACCATTACGGAAAGCTTCACCATACTCATCATTCCCGATTTTACCGATAAATGCAGTTTCAACATCCAGCATGGCAAGACCATATATGGTATTGGCAGCTGAGCCACCGGAAGCAAGTTGCCTTTCCAGGTGGTCGGTGGCCTTTAATACACGCCCGGAAGTTTCCAGGTCAACAAGCTGCATACTGCCTTTAGGCAATTCCAGTTCCTCAAGAATCGCATCATCAGGGATGCGGGTCATTATATCTACAAGGGCATTGCCCATACCGAGAATTCTAGCCATTGGATAAATTTTGTGCAAATGTAAATGTTACCGGGAAGAAAAACAATAACATGTTCAATGTTCAAATTTCCATGTTCAAAGGCAATATAAATTAATGACTGACAATTTCGAGCTTCAAACTGGTTCCATAAACAGATAAGGTGTACTGCAAATTGAGTGCAGGTTTTCATTAAATTTGTTGTAATTAACAAACCCACTATGAAAAAAAATCTCTTGTCTTTTTTATTGGCAACATTTTCCCTGCTGATCACTATTAACGGATGTGACTATCAGCAGGAAGGCCAATACACGGATTATCCAATCCAGCCTGTTCTTTTCAACACAGTCAAAGTAAGCGATCATTTCTGGGCACCAAGGATACAGCGAAACTCGGAAGTAACTATTCCCATTGCCTTTCAGCAATCCGAAGAAACGGGAAGGATCAAGAATTTTAAGGTTGCAGCAGGCCTTGAAGAAGGTGGTTTCTGCTCAATATATCCTTTTGATGATTCCGATGTGTTCAAGATCATGGAAGGGGCAGCATATTCTCTACAGACATTTCCTGATCCGGAACTTGAAGCTTACCTCGACACATTAATCCATTATATAAGTGGAGCGCAGGAAGAAGATGGATACTTGTATACCAACCGCAGTATCCTGGGTGACAGTGCACATCCCTGGGCTGGCAATGAAAGGTGGGAA
>JAUXCL010000214.1 GCA_030618905.1 Bacteroidales bacterium
ACTTTAACGCCTTTGATCTCGCTGCCGTTAACCGATGGGATGTTAACATTCAGACATATGCCTTCTGGCAATCCATTTTTAAGAACCTGTTTGATTATACTTTTGATATATTTCTCACAAACACTAAAATCGGCATTCCAGCTGTAATTTGCCAATGAAAACCCAATAGAGGGCACACCACCGATGGTGCTTTCAATTACGGCAGCCATGGTACCCGAATATACGACATTCACTGCTGCATTAGAGCCATGATTGATGCCTGACAGAAGGAGATCGGGTTTGCGCCGAAGCACTACCTGTTCACCCAACTTTATACAATCTACCGGTGTTCCGTTGCAGCTATACCTTTCAAAGCCATCTTCTTTTTCAACAAATTTTAACCGTAAAGGATTCCTGACCGTGATGGCATGGCCTGTTCCCGACATAGGAGCCTCAGGGGCAAGCACCGTCACCTCACCTAATGAGCGTGCTATACTCACCAGGAATTCAAGACCGGGAGCACTCACACCATCATCATTGGTTATTAATATTAAGGGTTTTGTCATTGATTCAGTTTAAATTTTTGTTATTCCGGCTGACACGATAAATTTCATTACTTCTGCAGGAGGAGCTTTAATGGGTGTAATATTTTCAACCGGGGCGACGAACAGGTTACCGGAAAAAGCATATGAATGTGGAAAATAAACCGCTACTTTTTCCTCACCAAGGCCTAATATTTCCAGGTCACGGTTGGTAATAAAACCTATCTTCTGCAAATCCGTGGTTTTACTGATCTTGACCAGAACCGGCTCTGTAAATTTCTTTTTCTGTCCGACAAATGCCTCCATCAGGTCCTTAACCGAAGTATAAATGATCTTCACCAGCGGAGCCCTGACCATCAATCGCTCCAATGCACCCCACAGGGGCCTGAAGATGATGGAAGAGAGGACAAAGCCGGTTAAAGCGATGCTAACCAGGATGACCAGAATACCTAAACCAGGGATATTGAATCCCAGGACTTCCACAATATATTCATCCAGCAATCCATCAATATATACGAATCCAATATAAATCACATAAAGGGTGATGCTGATGGGTGCGATATAGAGGAGTCCCTGGAAAAAGTATTTCACCAAAGCCCTGATAAATTTTCTGAATGTCACGTTAACCTCCGGATTTTGTTTACAAAAATATTAATAATTCATCATACAGGGCTTTTACCGGAAGCCCCATTACATTATAAAATGATCCATCAATGCGATCGATGCCAATATACCCGATCCATTCCTGTATACCATAGGCCCCGGCTTTATCATAGGGCTGATAATGTTCGATATAGTATCTTATTTCAGCTTCATTCAGCTCCTTGAAATATACATCTGTACAAACAAAGAAAGATTTTATTCCCTGCAGGGATCTCAGGCAAACGCCGGTAATGACCTGATGCCTTCTGCCGGATAAAGCTTTCAGGGTTGAAAAAGCCTCCCCGGCATCAGCAGGTTTTCCCAGTACCCGGTCGGCCAGCCAAACAATAGTATCTGCTGTGATAAGGATCGTTCCGGGTTGAAAGAAATCATGCTCAAAGGCAGCTGCCTTCTTCTCACATAAAAACAAGGCAATCTCTTCCCTTTGCAGATGCGCAGGGTAAAGCTCTTCAACTTCCCTGCTGACAACTTTAAATGGAATACCCAGCTTCTCAAGCAAATACTGCCTCCTGGGAGATTTAGATGCAAGGAAGATATCCTTATCTTTAAATTGTGTAGAAAAATTCGTCATGCCAAATCCAGATAAATCAATTGCATGGATAATATTCCGGCCACCATAATGATCTTGGCTACCAGGCTGGGTGTGGCAAAGTCCCCGGGCACTTTTGCTTTAACGATCAAATAAATCAGGTAAATAAAAAATGCCTGCACGGTCATTATCAGATACCAGAAGGCATACCTGAAACCATATTTAAGCAAATATGCCTGTCCGATGGCCAGAATGACCATGGAAATTACGATACCGGCAATAATGATGATCTTCATGGCCGGTAAGCCAATGGCAATGGGCAGCGTATGGCTGCCAAACCGTGTATCTCCTTCAATATCCTGAATGTCCTTGATGAATTCCCTGATGATTGAAAGCAGGAATGCAAACAATGCATATGACCAGATGAAAGTTGAGATCACCGGGATTATAGTGAGGGCGTTGACAAATGAGTCGGGGTCATCCCGGATTGACATGAATTCAAACAGCCACACTACCAGCACGACCATCGCTGTAATAAATGCAATAATGATATTTCCCCAGAGCAATTTGGCCTGGTATCGGGAAGAATACAGGTAAAGCAAGCCTGCAATAACGATAAAGACAAATCCCAGCTGGTATGAACCGGCCTGAATAGCCAGGTACATGCCCAGGGCAATGGCAATGGCATTCAGGACGAAATAGATAGCCCATGCTGATTTCAGGGATAGTTTTTTTATGATGATATTGTTTCTTTTATTGAAATCATCCACATCAATATCGAAAATATCATTGACCAGGTAGCCCCCGGCAGCAATAAGCACGGTAGTCAAAACCAGTAATATGAAATCCGGGATTGAAAGTTGTAGCCCAACATTATGTATATGGTATAAGGGCCTGATAATGTAGAACCAGGCCAGTACCTGGGTAAAAATGATCATCAACAGGTTTGCTGTCCTGAACAGTTTAAACCACTGCGATATACTGGCTTTACCATTCATAAGCATCGTCGTTCATCCATTTTCCCTGCACTTTCAGAACCTGTTCTATGATGTCCCTGACACAGCCTTCACCACCTTTAAAATGAGAGATATATTGGGCAACTGACTTGATCTCTTCTGAAGCATCAGATGGGCATGCAGACATACCGGCCTCCTGCATTACTTCATAATCAGGAATATCATCTCCCATGAATAGCACCTGCTCCGGATTGAGCTTATTTGTGCTAATGTATTCCCTGTATACTTCCAGCTTATTCATCACACCGAGGAAAATATCCGTAATGCTCAGGGCTGAAAACCGGTTACGCAGTGAATTGGATTTCCCACCAGAAATGATGGCCACCCGGTAGCCTTTCTTTACCAACAGTTGGAGGGCATATCCATCCTTTACGTTAGCTGTTCTCAAAGGCTCCCCCTCATGCTGCAAAACGATGATGCCATTGGTCAGCACCCCATCATAATCGAAAATAAAAGTATTGATATGCTTTAGCCGCTCCTTATAATTGGTCATATATCAGGTTTTATATTTTTTCATGATTTGCTGAGTGATCTCTGAATACAAAGCTTGATATTCAGGATACTTATCTAACAATTTAATGTGATTATCGATGACAAGCTGGTCGTGACGACGCGCCGGACCGGTCTGGACTTTATGTGACAATGTTTCCATGACCTTTGAAGCAGTTTCCCGGATCAAGGGTTTGAGCAGGTTTGGATCCAGGTGATGTTCCGTCAGTATATCCTCCGCGATGCTGTACATGTAGTTTGTGAAGTTACATGCAAAAACAGCGGCAGCATGCAACAGCATACGCCTTTTGGCATCAACCAATTGTATATTGGAGGAGATCCTTAAAGCCAGGAAAGTCAATAACTCTTCATTGCCCGGATCATTGGCTTCAATACAAATAGGAATATCATTGAAATTAAGCTCACGACCGGACGAGAAAGTCTGCAATGGATAGAAAACACCGAAATTCCGGAAATGCTCAGCAAAAATGCCAGCTGCCAAAGAGCCGGAAGTATGCACGATCAATTTGTCAGCAATATTGATTTGTGGAAGGATTTCTTCCAATGCATTGTCAGCAATACAACAGAAATACACATCCGATTCCTGGTCCAGGTTCTCCAGGGATGAAATGGCTCCGGCTTTTAAGGCCTGCGCCAGGGTTTGGGCCCTGGCAGGGTCCCTTCCATATACCTGTTTGATTTCACACCCGGCATCCAAAAACGCCCTGGAAAGATGTGTGGCCACATTTCCTGTACCAATGATGGAGATCTTATTTAAGCTATTTACTGACATGCCTGTAATGGACGAA
>JAUXCL010000146.1 GCA_030618905.1 Bacteroidales bacterium
GTGTCTTTGGTTACTCCATAGGTGAAACGGAGCCACGGATGCCGATTTATGAGTATCCTGATTATACTTTTCAAATTACTGATGAGTATTCCAATCTTGTAGTTTAACAGCATAGCAATTTGCTATTTATTCTTCAAAGAATGAATCAAAATCCGGATAGTAGAGCTGGTTTTTGGCGTAGCGTTCGGGAAAGACAAAATATTGGACTATACCTTCGGTGCATAAAGTGCCTTCTGCATCAAATACCTTAACATCGATATCGGCAAGGCGTTTTCTGAATTCAGCCAGGGATGCCTGTAGTTTGATATTGCCCTTATTGGTATAAACAGGTTTAAGGTACCTGACTTCAAGTTTGGCAGTGACACCGGCGGTTTTCATTTTGGCAAAGATATACCAGGAAGCAATTTCGTCCATTAATGTTGACAGGATTCCACCATGAAGCACATTCTGGTACCCCTCAAAACATTCCTGGGGTTCCCAATCGCTCATGATAAACTCAGCTTCCTCGTAAAAATTCATCTGGAGCCCGATCTGGTTACCAGGACTGCAACCAAAGCAGTTATAACCATCAAGATCTTTAAAAGGGTTTAGTACTTTTCGCGACATGAGTACGATTATATTTCTTCTCCCACTTTGTATTTTGTTGTTTTTATGATCTCACCTTCCTCACTGTATTCAACCCATTTCCCCTCTTTTTTCCCCTCCTTATAAAAACCCCTGAGTTTCACTTTGCCATTTTCATGATATTCAATGTAATCACCGACAGACTCATTGTCTTTATAATACTGAACTGTAGAAAGGCTGTCATTCTCATAGAACGTCTTCTGAATTCCTGCAAACACACCATTTTCATAATTGAATTCAGCGATTTTCTTACCTTTCATATTATACCATTTGGTAATGCCGTCGCGCACATTATCCTTATAGAATGATTTCTCCTGCAAGCTGCCATTCTCATAATAGATCTGGCATAATCCATTTTTGGCCCCCATGTTGTACATGATCTTTTTGGATGGATTCCCGCCAAACTTATAGTTAACGGCCATTCCATGCAGTTCACCTTCTTTATAATACTTTTCGGCGGTAAGGTATCCGCGCTTATCGATTTGGATGAACATGCCATCGAGCATACCGTTTTTATAGGTTTGAATCTTAGCCAGGAAACCCTTGGTGTGATATGTCTTCCAAATACCATCTTTAACACCATCAACATAATATCCTTTAAGCGCCAGGCTTTTGTAGCTTTCTTCCCAATACCCCTGCTTCAGGCTATCTGCATCAGTAATATTGATCTTATCACCATTGTCGCTGATGGTGTAACTTTGGGCAGAGCTGTAATAAGCTGCTGCAATGATTAGTGTGAACAGGAATATTTTTTTCATTTTTTACAAAGGTTTGATTTAGCACTCAATTCATCTGGAAACAAATTTATAAAGTATCCGGCAATAATTCAATGCCTTTTTTTATTTAACGATGATTCCGCTCAGATCATATGCGCTTGCACCAGAAATTTTGACTTGCCTGAAGGTGCCTGGCATCACGTCATCAGCATGTGTAATCAGGACTTCATTATCCACTTCGGGGGAATCAAATTCGCTGCGTCCCACCAGGAAATCCCCTTCTCTCCTATCGATGAGCACTTTTATAGTTTGGCCAATTTTAGACTGGTTTAATGACAATGAAATGCTTTCCTGAAGATCCATTATTTCCTGCATCCTTGACTGCTTTATTTCTTCAGGGATACTATCATTTAATCGATAAGCATGGGTGTCTTCTTCATGAGAATATGTAAACACCCCGAGACGCTCAAATTTCACCGATTTCACAAATGCTTTAAGCTCTTCAAAATCTTCATTTGTTTCAGCCGGATATCCAACCATTAATGAAGTTCGCAGCGCGATACCGGGAACCTTTTGCCTGATCGTATCAATTAGCTGATAGGTTTGTTTTTGATCAATACCCCTGCGCATGGATTTAAGGACAGGGTCTGAGATGTGCTGAAAAGGAATATCAAGATAATTGCAAATATTATCCCTGGAATTCATGATGTCGGGTAATGCCATGGGAAATTTGGCGGGATAAGCGTAGTGCAAGCGGAGCCAATCGAGTCCGGGTATGCCTGATAAGGCTTCTACAAGTTCCGGTAAACGGCTGGATCCACCCTGTTCCATGCCATAATAGGTCAGGTCCTGGGAGATGAGGATAATCTCTTTTGTTCCTTCATCCACAAGCTTTTCTGCTTCCCTGATGATCTCTTCAGGTGGCCTGGAAATATGTTTGCCACGAATCAGTGGAATCGCACAGAAGGAACATTGCCGGTTACAGCCTTCGGCAATTTTAAGAAAGGCATAATGGCCGGTTGTCAGGTCCCGGTTGGCATGCAGCAATGGGTAATACTGATTTCCCAGTTCCAATATGATCTGTTCAAGGTCATTTACGCCATAAAATGCATCCACTTCCGGGATCTCTTTGACCAGGTCATTTTTATATCGTTCTGAAAGACAGCCCATGACAAAGAGTTTTTTGAGCCTGCCATTTTTCTTTTCACGGGCAAATTGCAATATTGTGTCAACGGATTCCTGTTTGGCATCAAAAATAAAACCACAGGTATTGATAATGGCAATATCAGCAGCCTCATTCTGATCATGCATCACTTCAATATTATTGGCTTTTAGTTGTCCCATAAGCAGCTCGGAATCAACCAGGTTTTTGGAGCACCCGAGTGTAATGATATTGATTTTTGATTTTTTGATAATTTGAAATTTTAGCTGAACAAAGAATCGACAAATTCAGTCCGGTCGAAAAGCTGCAGGTCTTCCATCTTCTCACCGATCCCGATATATTTTACGGGTACCTTAAACTGCTCGGAAATGCCAATAACCACGCCACCTTTGGCGGTCCCATCGAGCTTAGTTAGCGCAAGTGCATTGACTTCAGTGGCAGCAGTGAACTGCCTGGCCTGTTCGATGGCATTTTGTCCGGTAGAGGCGTCCAGGATGAGCAGGATCTCATGTGGCGCATCAGGGATTATCTTTTGCATAACCTTCTTGATCTTACTCAATTCATTCATCAGGTTGACCTTATTGTGAAGCCGGCCTGCAGTATCGATGATCACCACATCTGCATTACGGTTTACGGCTGATTCAAGCGTGTCGAAGGCAACTGAAGCCGGATCGGCGCCCATGCCCTGGGCGACAATAGGAACATCTACCCTTTCTGACCATATCTGAAGTTGGTCGACAGCAGCTGCACGGAATGTATCTGCTGCGCCCAGAAGGACATGCTTACCAGCTTTTTTAAACTTATAGGCTAATTTGGCGATGGTGGTGGTTTTGCCAACTCCATTTACTCCAACTACCATGATCACATATGGTTTTGGGCTATCGCTCAGGTTCCAGTCACCCTGAGTTCCACCATTGTTCTCCTGGAGCAGCTCAGCAATCTCTTCTTTGAGTATCCTGTTCAGCTCTGAGGTTCCCATGTACTTGTCCCTGGCTACTCTTTCTTCTATCCTTTTGATGATCCTGACTGTAGTTTCAACGCCAACATCAGAGGTCACCAGTACCTCTTCCAGATTATCCAACACCTCATCATCAACCTTTGATTTTCCCACAATGGCTTTGGAAAGCTTAGAAAAAACACTTTTACGGGTTTTGTCCAGGCCTTCATCCAACTTTTCTTTCTTGTCTCTTGAAAATATTGAAAATGCCATGCTCTTTCAGGAATAAAAAAAGCTTTTTCCCTTCGCAGGAAAAAGCTTTTCATGCACATTGCGTTATTTGAATCTTATTTCTTTGCTAAAAAATCTTTTACCTGGTCGTTAGGAATAATATCCTCCTGGAAGGCATAGGCTCCGCTCTTGTCAGATTTTTTCATCCTGATGACCTTGGCAAAATCTTTTCCTTGTGTTTGTAGCGATGCAACAACTTTCTTAGCCATGATAAATATTATTTAATTTCTTTATGAATGGTCATTTTTTTCAATATTGGATTGAACTTTTTCAGTTCCATCCTGTCAGGTGTGTTCTTTTTGTTCTTCGTAGTCACATACCTGGAAGTACCCGGCATACCGCTGTTCTTGTGTTCGGTGCATTCCAGGATCACCTGTATCCGCTGATCTTTTTGTTTTCTAGCCATTATTCACTAAGCTTTAAAAATTCGGACTGCAAAAGTATAATTTTTACTTGAAGAATCCTAAAAAAATATAAAAACTGTTAAATTGTTGTTTCGTTACCAGTGATCAGAAATGCTGTTCACTGTTCACTGTTCACTGTTCACAGATCACATTCTCTTAACCCAATACTCAAAGATCACGGCGATGGCGTCTACAACCATAATTATCACGAATCCAAGTTCGTTCCTGATCTTTACTTTACAAACCAGCCATCCGATAAAGGCAAGTACAGGAATGATCATGAACAGCCAGAGATTGCCGTGCCAGTGATTGATTGCAAACAACCAGTAGGTGAAGACAGATGCAGAGATCAGCAATAAAAAGATACGTTGCCTGAGTACCAGGCCATCTTTGATCAAAGCATAAATTGCTGCGAGCAATACGAAGAGCATATATATATAAAACCCTAATGGCCTGTAAATAGATGAAAACAACACTGCGATCAGGACCCCTAAAAACAAACCGCTGCTTATCACGATCGGAAAGGTATCCTTATTCCTGATCGACCAGATGAGGCCAAAGAGCGCGCCGAGAGAAACAATAATTTCTTCTATCATATTTCGAATATACAAATTATTATCTCAATCACTCAATCACCTAATCACTTAATCACTATTTTTGAGCGAAGTGAAATGGCAATCCTATATCAATGGTTTTAAATCTTATCTGCAACTGGAGAAATCCTTGTCTGCAAACTCTGTAGAAGCCTATCTTCATGATATCCGGAAACTCACGGAATACCTCGAACTGAATGAATCTGACATCAAGCCGGAAGAGGTGCAAATCATAGATCTCAAGGCCTTTATCAAATGGATCAATGAGCTGGGCTTGAGTGCAAGATCACAGGCCAGGATAGTATCCGGTATTAAAACTTTTTATAAGTATTTATTGTTGGAGGACATTATCAAAAAGAACCCGGCAGAACTGCTTGAAGCCCCGAGAATTGGAAGGAAACTACCGGAGACCCTGAATATCCATGAGATTGAAAGACTTATCGAGGCTATTGATCTGGGCAAACCTGAAGGCGAACGCAACAAAGCTATGCTGGAAACCTTATATGGCTGTGGACTCCGGGTGAGCGAACTGTGCAATTTACAGATCTCGAATCTGTATTTCAGGGACGGCTTTATCAAAGTGACGGGAAAAGGAGATAAAGAAAGGCTTGTGCCCATTGGCGGTTCAGCCCAAAAATATATCAGGATTTATATTGACAACTACAGGAAGCACCTGGAAGTTCAAAAAGAAGATCAGGATATTTTATTTCTGAACAGGCATGGAAAGAAAATCAGCCGGGTGATGGTTTACCTGATCATCAAAGACCTGGCTGAAAGGGCCGGGATACATAAGAAGATTGGTCCACATACCTTCCGGCACTCTTTTGCCACCCATCTTGTGGAAGGTGGAGCTGATCTCAGGGCCGTTCAGGAAATGCTTGGCCATGAATCCATTACCACGACAGAGATCTACACACATCTTGACAGGGGATATTTGCGGGATATCATCCTGAGATACCATCCCAGGGCTAAAAAGTGAATATTGACACTAAGGCATTTCTTCTATTTCTCCCTTTTCATTCACAAGAACTCCCCAATTGACTGCAACAAGTTCTTCGTCCATGAAAAAGAAGTCAATCATCGCATCATCATATGAAACCCTGTTTTCACCTGTTTCATCTGTTTCTGTTTCTGCTACCTCAAAACCTTTTGATGACATTAAATCCACAATTTGGGATTCTTCCATTTCGAATATCCAATGTCCGTACAAAGTGGATTCGGGATGTTCGGTTTCAAAACATGCTACCACAGATTTTTCTATGCCTTCCATGAAAACAGTAATACCCTTTTCCCAATAATTCATGATGATGGTATTAAAAACGTCGGCATCTTCAATGTGCTCAATTTCTTCAGCTTCGCCTAATAAATCAAAAACAGCTTCAGTAGAAGCGCCGAAAGGGATTTCTCCTAAACCTTCCTTAGGATAAATTTCTAATGTCAATTCTCTCATTTTTTTATAGATAACTTCTAACTACCTAATACTTAATACTTAATACTCAATACTAACATCTTATTCTATTTAAAAGGCGAATCAGCTTCTTTGGCCATGTGATTGTAAACCATTTTATCCATAAAGCGTGGGAAC